>JBBAUQ010000068.1:0-7473 GCA_040398125.1 Solirubrobacterales bacterium
GACGAACATCGCCCCGAAGATGGCGGCCAGGCAGCCCCGTTGACACCTCATCTGACCCCGCACGCTTTTTCTCAAGAAAGGACTCCCGGATTCCCTGGACTTGCAGACCGTCAAAGCGCCGAATCGAGTCTGGCGCCGGACCAAGATAGCGATAACGGAAGACCCCGGGCGAGTGTCATTGGATCGGATTTCGGTCGAGGGTTGAACGAGTGAGCCGATCTCGGCGGGCCGGGCGACCGTCGGGGATACGGCCTGCGGTTGACACGAGGTGCAGTCCGGACGGTAGGGTCGCCCCGTGGAGAAGGGCTACCTGACCCCCGAGGAGGACCAGCTCGCGCGGCTCGCCGAGCGTGATTCCTCTACCCCGGTGGTGATGATGAACCTGATCAAGTTCCGTGACCAGGCTGAATCCCCGGCCGAGGGCATGACCGGGGCCGAGGCCTACGGCGCCTACTCGGCCGCAGTTGCCCCGATGCTCGAACGGGTCGGGGGAAGGGTCTTGAGTGCGGTCCGTTGCGAGGATGGGGTGATCGGTCCTCCCGAGCCAGAGTGGGACCTCGTGGTGATCGTCGAGTACCCCTCGGCGCAGGCCTTCCTCGAGATGGTCAGCTCGGAGGACTACCTGGAGACCCATCGCCTGAGGGCCGCCGGGGTCGCCGACAGCCGGCTCGTCGCCTCGACCAGCCTGATGCCCTAGGCCTCCTTTGGAGGGCCATCCCGAAACCGAGCGTCCGGAGCCGGCCAATGGCTACTGGCCGCGGCCCTGGACCTGCGAGGACGGCGGTCCCCGCCGACTCTGTCATCCGATTGGAGGGCCGGGCCTGGGGCTTCGACCGAACGAGCGGCTAGGGGTGAGTGCCTCACGGGACGCTTTTGCCTCGGACATGATCATCCGCCGTGAGCCCGGGGAGCTCTACGTACTGAGGCACACGATCCCTGCCGGCGATCCCCTCGCCGGGGAGGTCGAGGGCTGGGTCGAGCGGATTGATCCGGCCACCCTCGAGCCGACTGCCTCCTCACCGCGTTACAGGGCCGGCAGGTACTGGCCCGGCGGCATCGCGGCCCACTCGAACGGCGATCTCTACTCGGTCTTCGGCACCCTGGCCCAACGCCTCACACCGGACCTCAAAATCCTCGCCTCCCGCCGGCTGCCGGTCGATCGCCCCTACAACTCCTTCGTGGTCCTCGAGAGCGGCCACCTGGTGACCAAGGACTGCGATGCACCCCGGGGGCTCGCCAGATCGACGGTCTCGGTGCTCGACCCCGAGACCCTGGAGTCGGTGGTTCCGGAACTCGAGCTGCCCGAGCCGAGCATTGCCCGGCTCGCCTCGGACGGGCGATCGGTGATCGCGGTCGGGACCGAGACCGTCTTCCGTCTGGTGCCTGACCCGGCGCGGGGCCGGATCGAGATCGATGAGGGCTGGCGTCCCCGCTACGGTCCGGCGCCGGGACGGGGCTTCGGCTGGGACCCCGTGATCTCCGACCGGCACGTCCTCTGGATGGATCAGGGCCGAAACTCGGTCGACTGGACGATGGTCGGCAGCGGCTCGGACCCCGATCCCGTGAGGCTCTGGTGGTGTCGCCGGGATGACCCCGGCTCGGTCCGCTCGGTCGAGATCAGTGGTCTTCCGTTCGGCACCGAGTCCAACCCCCCGGCCTGGGATCCGGTCGGGAATGTGGTCGTTGCCTATGACGCCGGCAACGCCGTCCTCCGGGCCTGGCAGCTCGAGGGCGATGAACTCGCTCCCCTCTGGCGCCTCGACGGCCTGGCCCACGCCGGCCACCTGATCGTCTTCCCCGACACCCGCGAGCTGGTCGTCCAGGACTACTCCGACCTGCCGATCAGGCGAAGGCCCTTCTTCCGCAAAGCCCTCTGGCCGGCCCTGCGGCGGCTCGGGCGGCATGAGGTGATGCGCCGGGCCGCACTGCCCCTCGGCTCTGACTCACTCGTGGTCCTCGACCTCGATACCGGCGAGGAGAAGGGCCGGGTCGATATCCCCTCCTCCAGTCAGGGGTTCCTCTTTCCTGCCCCGGGCTTCGACCGTGACATCTACTACCTCTCGATGACCACCCTGACCCGCGTCGTCGTTGCCTGAGCGGAGCCTCCCCCTGGCTCTCTCGGGAGACCCGGGAGAGGCTCACCGCCGACCTTTCACCGATCTGCCTAGGATCCCCCCATGGACCTGACCTTCTCGGAGGAAGAGATCGAGTTCCGCGACGAGCTGAGGGACTGGCTCGAGTCCAACCCGGCCGGGGAGGAACCCCGCGACAGCCAGGACAACATGTTCGCCTTCAGAAAGGTTTGGCAGCGCACGCTGTTCGAGGCCGGCTGGGCCGCCGTCCACTGGCCACGGGAATACGGCGGCCGGGACGCGACCTTGATGCAGTCGGCGATCTACTTCGAGGAGATGGGACGGGCCGACGCACCCCTTCCGGCCAACGCCCTCGGGCTGATCCTGGCCGGCCCGACGATCATGGCCTGGGGCACCGAGGAGCAGAAGGAACGCTTCCTGCTGCCGATCCTCTCGGCCGAGGAGATCTGGTGCCAGGGCTTCAGCGAGCCCGAGGCCGGCTCCGACCTCGCCGCGGTCAAGACCAAGGCCGTCCGTGACGGTGACGACTGGTTGATCACCGGCCAGAAGGTCTGGACCAGCGCCGCCCAGTACTCGAAGTGGTGCATGCTGGTTGCCCGGACCAACCCCGATGCCCCCAAGCACAAGGGCCTCTCCTACTTCCTGATGGACATGGAGCAGGAGGAGATACAGGTCAGGCCGCTCGTCCAGATAACGGGCGAAGCCGAGTTCAACGAGATCTTCATGGAAGGCGCCCGGGTACCCCAGGAGAACATGCTCGGTGGCGAGGGCGATGGATGGAACGTAGCCCTGACAACCCTGATGAATGAACGCTCCGGTCTCGGCTTCTTCCTCCAGACCCTGCTCAGGCGGACCCTCGACCGCCTTGTCGAGGCGGCCAAGGCGAATGGCCGTATCGATGATCCCGTCGTTGCCGAGGCCCTCGGTGAGATGCACGTCCGCACCGAGACGCTCCGACTGCTTGCCTACCGCGGCCTCAGCCTGATCGAGCAGCACGGCCAGCCAGGTCCGGAGGGTTCACTTACCAAGTGGCTCTGGTCCGAGACCAACCAGATGCTGACCCAGCTCGCCGTCTCAGTCCTCGGCCCCGAGGCGCTGACCGAGGGCGACAAGTGGGCCCACGACCTGCTGCGATCCCGCGGTAACTCGATCGAGGGCGGGACCACCGAGATCCTCAAGAACATCGTCGCCGAGCGTGTCCTCGGCCTGCCGAGGAAGTAGGGCCGCCTTGAGATTCGACTTCACTGAAGACCAGCATGAGATCAAGCGGACCGCGAGTGACCTGCTCGCTTCCCGGTCCACGCCCGAGAAACAGCGTGAAGCTGCCGAGTCGGCCGAGTACGACCTCGCCCTCTGGGCCGAGCTGGCCGAACTCGGTTGGCCCGGCGTCGCGGTCGAGGAGGGATTCGGCGGAGGCGGCCTCGGCTACGTCGAGTTGGCCGGCCTCCTGGAGGAAGCCGGCTACGCCCTGCTGAACGGCCCCTTCCTGAGTTCGGCGATCTGTGCCGTGGCGATCTCCGAGGCCGGAAGCGATGAGCAGAAGGGGGAATGGCTGGGCCGGCTAGCCTCGGGTGAGGTGACCGGGGCCTTCGGGCTTGCCGGCCAGATCGTCCCCGACGGAGCATCCTCGGATGTGGTCGTGCTGGCCGAGCCCGATGGGCAGTCGGCTCGGCTGATCGCGGGAGAGGGTGCGATGCCGTCCCTTTCGACGATCGACCCCACCCGTCGCTACGGCCTTGCCGAAGGAGACCTCGCCGCCGGCGATCCACTGCCCGGTGATGTCCCGAGGGCGATCGACATCGCCACCGTCCTCGTTTCGGCCGAGCTGGTCGGGGTATGCCGACGGGCCCTCGACATGACGGTCGAGTACGTCAAGGACCGCAAACAGTTTGGCCGGCCGGTCGGCTCGTTCCAGGCGATCCAGCACCGCTGCGCCCAGATGCTGCTCTCCACCGAGGGAGCCAGGGCGGCCACCTACTTCGCTGCCTGGGCGGCCGACTCCGATCCCGATCGGCTCCCCGAGGCAGCCTCCATCGCCAAGTCGGCAGCCTCAAAGGCCGGCATCGAGGTCACGGCATCGGCGATCCAGGCCCACGGTGGCATCGGCTTCACCTGGGAGGCCGACGTCCACTGGTTCTTCAAGCGGGCCCAGCTCGACGCCGCTTTCCTCGGCTCGAGCTCAGAGCATAACCAGAGCCTGGCCGCCCTCACTTCCCTCTAAGCGAGGGTCGCGACTCCGTCAAGAGGCGTGTGATCAAGCAGGTTCCGGGGCCGGTCCGGCCGGACCGCAACAATCCGTGGTGATCTAACTATGGGGGATGGACCGACAGAGACGCGGGATGAATCCGTCGAGCGGGTACGGGCGATGCGCGTCGAGACGGCCCGGCGGCACAGGAGGACTGGGCTGGTCGCGGTTCTCGGAGTGGCGCTGATCTGCCTTGTCGGCGGGGCCTTCATCCTCGGTGGTGGGGACGGTGTCGAATCCGGCTCGGGCAACCCGCAGGCAGCAGGGGCGACGAAACCGAAGGACAGCCCCGCGGAAGCTGCATCTGAGGAAAACGCCACAGATGGCAGGGAGGGGCCGGACTGGAAGCCCTTCAAGGGGCCGGTACCGATCCTCATGTACCACCCGATCCAGGACCCGGTACCGGGCAACCCTTACCCGGACCTCTTCCTGACCAGGGAGGACTTCGCCGACCAGGTCCGGTGGCTGGCCAAGTCCGGCTATGAGGCGGTCACCCTCAACGAGGTCCTCGCCAGCTGGTTCGAGGCCGGCACCCTCCCCCCGAAGCCGGTCGTCCTCTCATTCGATGACGGCTACGTGAGCCAGTACGAAAACGCCTTTCCACTGATGGAGAAGCGAGGCTGGCCCGGAGTGTTCAACCTGAAGGCCCGGGACTCCGACATCTACGACCGCCAGGTCCGCGAGATGGTCTCCGCGGGCTGGGAGATCGCCTCCCACACGGTCACCCACCCCGACCTGCCGTCGACCTCGGAAGCCCGGCTGGAAGATGAGCTGGTCCGCTCCCGCCGGATCCTCGAGCGCGATTTCGACACCCCGGTCACCAACGTCTGTTACCCGGCCGGCCGCTATGACGACCGGGTAATCGCCGCCGTGAGAGCAGCCGGCTACCGGTCGGCCACGAGCACCGAACCCGGTCTGGCCCGCCCGTCGGACCGTTGGAGCCTCGACCGGATCAGGATCGAACTGGGCGACGATGCGGCCAAGCTGGAGTCGAAGCTGACCTCGGCCGGCGCCTGAACTGGTTCGCCATACACCCCTTGCCCTGTCGAACCGAGACCCTGGGCCGGCTAAAGGCGAGATTCGGACCCGCGACCCTTGGACTGCGGACGAGGACAGGCATCCGCTCGGGGGTTCGTGGTAGCTTCGATTCAGGGCAGCCGTTCGGACCGATACCGATCCGATCCGAAGAGAAAAGGGCTCGCTCCTCCTCGAAGTCGCACCCGGACTAGACAGGCAAAGACTGCAATGTGCACCAGTTTCAGATCGAGCAGGCGTACGACGGCACCGTCATGGTTTGTCGAAACGAGGAGTTCCCACTGACGCCGGACCGGACCAAAGACCCGAGTCGAGACGAGCGCAGGCCGGGAGGGGAAGAGCGGCGAACGAGCCTGGCCGGCGAGCGCACCGTGCTCGCATGGTGGCGGACCAGCCTTACGGCGATCGCGGTCGGGGTCGGGGTCGGGCGCCTCCTCCCGGAGCTGGCACCCCAGGCGACCAACTGGCCGTACATGCTCCTCGGGGTCGCCTTCACCACCTACGGGATTGCCCTGTTCGTGGTCGGGACGCGCCGCCTGGGCATCCTTGACCGGAACCCCGGGGATGAACCGGGGCGTGCCTCGCGGGACTGGGCGCTTGCCGCCCTGATGGCCATCGGGGTGCTCCTGGGGGTCGGGGCCGTGATCGCGATCGTGATCCAATAGGCAGGGCTGCCCCCTGTCCTTTGCCTGGAGCGTCGAACGCAAACGAACCACGAGTCTGGCCAGTCGGACCGTGGGGCTATCCGGGCAGGTAGCCCGTTTCGTTCCAGAGGGTGATCACCGGCCGTTCATGCTCGAATCCGAGAAGGCAGATCGCTGCGGTGCCCAGGTTCAGCATCACACCGTCTTCCGGGGGCAGCCCGACCCAGCGGGCACCGACCACCCTCAGGACGTGCCCGTGGGCGACGAAGAGCCAGTTCCCTTCACCCTCCCGTGCAGCCTCGACGAGGGGATCCACCCTCGCGCCTACCTGGGCGGCCGTCTCACCTCCCGGGCAGCCGTCCGAAAACAGTGACCAGTCGGGCTTGGTTTCCTGGATCTCGGCCGTAGTCAGCCCCTCGTACTCGCCGTAGTCCCATTCCGAGATCGCCTCATCGGCAGTCGCGCCCTCGCCGAGCCCGGCCAGGTCACAGGTCTCGATCGCCCGGGTGAGCGGGCTGGTCACCACCCGCTCGAACTCCATTCCCTTCAGGCGCCGGCCGGCAGCCCGGGCCTCCTCCCGACCGGCATCGGTCAGCTCCACATCAGTTCGACCCGTATGGCGACGGTTGATCGTCCACTCGGTTTCGCCGTGGCGAAGGAGGACCAGGTAACGGTCAGCGGATTCCACGACTGCGCACCCTAGTGGGACCCGACCGGGAAGGAGGGGGAACACGGCGCTCTCCCGTTCACACCGGGTTCAACTGTAGACTCAACGACCCCGGGGCGGGAACGGCCCGCTCGGCCAAGACAGGAGCGCAGATGAGGCAGCGGCGAGCGGCAGGGGTTCGCATTTCGACCGGAGTGATGTTCCTGATCGGGGCGGTCGCCTTGATCGGTGGTGGCGTCAGCCCCGCCCAGGCCGCGAAGGAGCTGCCCCTGGGCAAGTTCAAATGGGTCCCCGCGCCCAAGATAATTCCAAAGCTGCCGAGCTTGAGGGTCGGCAAGATCATGCTCCCACGGGACTACTCCAGGCCGAACGGCAAGACGGTCACCCTCGTTGCGGTGAAGGTGCCGGCAACCGGGGTCAGGAGGGGAACGCTCTTCTACAACCCCGGAGGGCCCGGGGCATCCGGAGTTGACGCGATCGCAGGAGCCGTTAAACTCCCGGCCTCGGTCAGGCGCCACTTCGACTTCGTCTCGTGGGATCCCCGGGGAGTCGGCATATCCAAGCCTTCGATCCGGGGCTGCAGGGCAGCCACCCCGCCCCCCAGCCCCCTCCCCGCGACCGGCCTTCCGACAAGGTCCGACTGGCTCAAGCTCCTCCCCCAATCCCGAAAGCTGGAGGAGAAAAACGCACGCCAATGCCTTTCGAGGAACCTCGGGATAGCCCGACACATGGGCACCAACAACGTCGTTCGCGACCTGGACAGGATGCGAAGGGCGGTCGGAGACAGGA
>JBBAUQ010000069.1:0-7076 GCA_040398125.1 Solirubrobacterales bacterium
CCTTCCAGCCTATCCCGGGATCGGTCCACCTGCCCCGGCAGACGTCCAACCGAGCTGCCTTGGGAGTCTCCATTCCAATAGATTCATGCCGCTATGCGCTTCTACGAGTACGAGGCCCGAAAGATCGTCGAACAGGCCGGGATACCGGTCACCGACTACGGGTTCTGCAAGACGCCGGAAGAGGCGAGGAGCGCCGCCGAGAAGATCGGCGGCCCGACGGTGGTCAAGTCCCAGGTCCTGACCGGCGGGCGGATGAAGGCCGGGGGGGTCAAATTCGCCGATACCCCCGAGGAGGCGGCAGAGCACGCCGAGACCATCCTTTCGCTCGAGATCAACGGTCACATGCCGAGAGGGGTCCTCGTGGACCCGAAAGCAGAGGTCAAGCAGGAGTACTACGCCGGGGTCGTCTGGGACGGCACAGCCAAACGGCCGTTGATGCTGTTCAGCGACATGGGCGGGATCGACATCGAGCAGGTTGCCGAAGAGCACCCCGACCATGTCGGCCGGCGCCACGTCTCCAACCTCGATCCAGTCTTCGACTTCCAGGCGAAACAGGTGATCGCTGCGACCGGCGTGACCGGGAGCCAGCTCAACCGCGCTACCCCGATACTCGCCCGCCTGGCCAGGCTGTTTCGTGAGAACGACATGCTCCTGGCCGAGATCAACCCGCTGGCCGAACTGACCGATGGCCGATTCGTCGCCCTGGACGCGCACATGGAGATGGAGGACGAAGCGACCGGCAGGCAGACCGGCCTGCTGAGAGATGTCCTGGAGATCGCTGAAGATGACACCCGTGACACCTACGTGCCGAGTGACTTCGAACGCCGGGTTAAGGCGATCGACGCAGCCGACCATCGTGGCGTCATCCAGGGCAAGGACCACAATTTCGACGGCAACCTCGGTCTGGTCATCGGGGCCGGTGGTGGCTCCCTGACCCTGACCGATGCCGTGAGGAGTCAGGGCGGCAGGCCGGCCAATTACTCCGAGATCGGCGGGAATCCCTCCGTGGCCAAAGCATGTGGCCTCGCCAAGGAGGTCCTGCAGAAGGACGGGGTCGAAAAGATCGCCGTGATGATGTCGATCGTCTCCAACACGAGGGTCGACATCGTCGCCCGCGGTGTCGTCAAGGCCTGCCTCGAACTCGGCCTGGACCCCGGTGAGACGATCGCCGTGTTCCGGATACCGGGGGCCTGGGAAGAGGAAGGCGCGAGGATCCTGGACCACTACGGGGTCGAGTACTACGACCGGTCGGTATCTCTCTGGGATGCTGCCGGGCGGGCGGTGGAGAAGGTCCAGGGGGGCTGATGAGCGTCCTCCTGACACCGGAAACGACCTTCATCGTCCAGGGGATCACGGGCCGTGAAGCGGTCAACCTGACCCGTGAATGCCTCGACTACGGCTCCAAGGTCGTTGGTGGGGTCACCCCCGGTCGCAAGGGTCGTGAGGTCCACGGCGTTCCGGTATTCGACACGGTCGCCCAGGCGATCGAAAACCACGGGAGCCAGATCGATGGCTCGGTGGTGACGGTTCCACCGGCCTTCACCAAGGACGCCGTAATCGAAGCCCTGGCCAACGGGATCAAGCTGGTGGTGGTGGTCACCGAACGCATTCCGCGCGGTGACGTGGCCGAGATGGTCGAATACGCCGAACGCGAGGAGGCCCGGATCATCGGCCCTAACTGCCTCGGCCTGATCGCCCCCGGCATCTGCAAGATGGGCGGGATCGGCGGTCCGGCCAAGGATGCGGCAAAGGCTTATGAGCCCGGAGTGGTCGGAGTGATGTCACGTTCGGGCGGGATGACGACGGAAATATCCTCGACGTTGACGGCCGCCGGGCTGGGGGTTTCCACCGCGATCTCGATCGGCGGCGACGCAATCATCGGCTCGACCTACGCCGAGCTCATGCCCTACTTCGAACAGGATGACCAGACCGAGGCGATCGTCATCTACTCGGAACCGGGTGGCCGTATGGAGGCCCAACTGGCCGAGTGGGTGAAGGAGAACGACTCCCGCCTGCCGATAGTGGCGTTCATGGCAGGCAAATTCATGGACGATGAGGAAATGAAGGGGATGAGCTTCGGCCACGCCGGGACTATCGTCGAGGGGAAGGAAGACTCGGCGACGGAGAAGATCAACCGTCTTCGCGAGGCCGGGATTACCGTCGTCGAACGAATCGACGAGATTCCGGAAGCGGTCAAGGAGGGGATCGGGAGTTGAGCGGGGGCGATTCAATGGACAGTGTCTTCATCGGGATCGAGATGGATGAGTCGGTCGCGTCCGACCCTGAGCTCGCCAGGAAACTCGAAGAGGTCTGCCCCGTCTCGATCTTCAAGGCGACTGATCAGGGCACCGAGATCGTCGTGTCCCAGCTGGACGAGTGTGTCCTGTGCATGCTCTGCGTAGAGGCCGCCCCGGCAGGTTCGATCGAGATCATCAAAAAGTACGAGGGCTAGGCACGGCGGGCCGAGCCGCTGGGTGAGGCGATGAACTTCATCGAGGACGTAATCCAGAAGTTCCCCTTCTCCCAGGAGGCAGTCGTCTCGATCGATTCTGAAGGACGCCGGAAGGTCCACTACTTCAGCCACCTGTTCGCCCGAAGCCTCGGGCTTTCGGGGGCTATGCTGGCCAGCGGCGTTCGGCGTGGTGACACCGTGCTCACCCTGATCGGCAGCCGGATCGAGTGGGTCATCTCGATGCTCGCATGCTTCCGGATGGGAGCCGTGGCCTTCCCCTGCAACACCCAGCTGACCGCCGAGGACCTCAGCTTCCGGGCCGGCCTGGCCAACCCCAAGCTGGCGATCGGCGAGGCACGATTCCTCGACAGCCTCCCCGGTGGCATCCCCTATCTCGACATGGATGATCTGGCTTCGATCTTCGACGAGGACCGCAGCCAGAAAATGCCGGCCAAGAGTGCCGAGCTCGACCCGGAGGACCCGGCCCTGATCACCTTCACCTCGGGCACTACGGCCCGGCCCAAAGGCGTGATCTACCCCCAGAGGTATCTGGCTGGACAGATCCTCCAGGCCAGGAACTGGTTCGGAGCCGAGCCGGGCGAGCTGGCCTGGTGCACGGCCAGTCCGGGCTGGTCCAAGTCCTCCCGAAACGCCTTCATCGCCCCTTGGCTGTGTGACGCCCGGGCGCTCCTGGTGGACGAACGATTCGATCCCGAGCGGCGTCTCGAACTGTTGGCCCAGGAAGATGTGGCGGTCCTCTGTCAGGCACCGACCGAGTACCGGATGATCGCCAAGCGGGCCGACCTCGAACCGCTACCCCACACCCGTCGGCTGCTCTCTGCCGGGGAGACCCTGAACCCCGAGGTGGTAGAGGCTTTCCGCTCGGCGACCGGGCTCGAGATAGCCGACGGATACGGCCAGACCGAGACAGGTGCCGTCACCGGCTTCAGGCCAGGGGATCGGGTCGCCGGGCGGGAGGGCTCGATGGGCCGACCGCTACCCGGCATAGTGACCCGGGTGGTCGAGGAAGAGCTACAGGTGAGGCCGGACTCGACCCCGACCTTCTTCTCCGAGTACCTGGGGACCGGCGAGCGCTTCGAGGGCGAGTGGTGGCCGACCGGTGACCTCGTCCGGGAGGATGAGGACGGCTTCCTCTACCACCTCGGCCGGAACGACGACTTGATCTCTTCCTCCGGTTATCGGATCGGCCCGGTCGAGGTCGAATCCGTCCTGATCCAGCATCCGGCAGTGGTCGAGGTCGCGGTAGTGCCTGCCCCCGATCCCGAGCGCGGATCAGTAGTTCGGGCCGTGGTGGTCGCCAATCCGGACTATCGCTCGGCCGATCTGGCCGGGGAACTCAAGGCCTTCTGCCAGGAGCACACCGCCCCCTTCAAGTACCCGAGGATCATCGACTTCGTCGAGGAACTGCCGAAGACGACCTCGGGGAAGATCAGGCGACGGGCCCTGCGGGACCAGGGGGAATGAACCCGGGCCCAGGGATCGCCGTGGGCGATCCGTCACCGTCCTTCGGTGGCCGGGAGGCAAGGGCCTTCGCCGCCCTTTTCGCGGCGACGATGGTCGGACTGTTGGCAGTCGGTGCCCTGCTCCCGGTGCTCCCGTTCTATGTCAAGGGACCCCTGGGTGGCGATGACGTCCTGGTCGGAGTAGTGATCGGGGCCTACGCGATCACCGGCCTTGCCTTCCGGCCGGTCGCCGGTCGGTTCGCTGACCTGAGGGGCCGCAAGTGGGCCCTGATATTCGGGGCACTCCTTTCCGCCGCAGCCGGAGCGATGCTGTTCCTTCCCCTCGGACTTTTCGCCGTGCTCGCCTCGAGGCTCCTGCTCGGAGCCGGCGAGGGGTCGGTCTTCACTGCGGGCTCGGCCTGGGTTGCCGACATGACCCCGATCAATCGCCGCGCCCGGATGATCGGGCTCTACGGACTCGCGATCTGGTCGGGACTGACTATCGGACCGACCATCGGTGAACTCCTTCGCTCGGTCGGCAGCTATGAACTGGTCTGGGCCTTCGTCTTCGCAGCGCCCCTGGTCTCGGTGGCGATCGCTTCGCTAGCGCCGGAGGACTACCGGCCCGGTGAAACCGACCCGGGCGAGGATTCCCCTACCCGGCGTCTGATCTCGCGCGAAGCCGTTGGACCCGGGGTATCGATGGCGCTTGGTTCGGTCGGCTTCGCGGCGATGGTCAGCTTCATCGTCTTGCACCTCGACGCTGAAGGAATCGGCGATGGCGTGCTGGTGTTCACCGTTTTCGCAATCAGCCTGGTGCTGACCAGACTGGTCGGCGGGGGACTTCCGGACCGACTCGGTGCCCGTCCAGTTGCGACCATCGCCGCAAGCCTGGAGGCGCTCGGGCTGGGCTTGATCGCCATAGGTCAGGGCCTGCCCGTGATCCTGCTGGGAGCGATCGTCATGGGAATGGCCTTCTCGGTTCTCTATCCGGCTCTGTCACTGATCGTCTTGAACCGGGTGTCGATCTCCAGCCGCGGCTCGGCGATGGGCACCTTCACGGCCTCATTCGACCTGGGAGTAGCCCTCGGCGCACCCGGGATCGGGGTGATTGTCGCCCTCGGTGGCTATCGGGCCGGGTTTGCCTTTGCCGCTCTCTTGGCTCTGGTGGTTGCCTCGATTCAGGGGTGGATCGCCTTCAGCGGGGCCAGGCAACTAGCCTGATCTGCTGATGCCCAATCGCCTGGCCGAAGAACTGAGTCCCTATCTACTCCAGCACCGGAACAATCCGGTGGACTGGCACCCGTGGGGCCCGGAGGCGCTGGATCTGGCCCGTCGCGAGGACCGGCCGATTCTCCTCTCGATCGGTTACGCAGCCTGCCACTGGTGCCACGTCATGGAGAGGGAGTCTTTCGAGGACTCCGAGACGGCCGCCTACATGAACGCGCACTTCGTACCGGTGAAGGTCGATCGTGAGGAGCGCCCCGATCTCGATGCGCTCTACATTGAGGCCGTCCAGTCGATGACCGGCCACGGTGGCTGGCCCCTGACCGTCTTCCTGGATCCGGACGGCGTCCCTTTCCACGGCGGTACCTACTACCCGCCCGAGCCCCGTCACGGCATGCCGAGCTTCATGCAGGTGATGGAGGCAGTGGTCCGGGCCTGGGAAGAGAAGCGAGAGGAGATAGGCCAACAGTCGGAACAGGTCAGGACCAGACTGGGCGCCGTTTCACTGGTCGGTGCTCCCGAAGGACTACCTGATGATCGGCAGCTCGACGACCGGGCCGACCGGATGATCGAGCTACTGGACCCCGATTTCGGTGGTTTCGGCGGGGCACCCAAGTTCCCGGCGGCCAGCTCGCTCGACTACCTCCTGGGACGCGGGCGCGCGCCAGCTTCCCTGCTGACCCTCGACCGTATGGCCGCCGGCGGGCTATGGGACCAGCTCGGGGGCGGCTTCGCCCGCTACTCGGTGGATCGGGAATGGATCGTTCCCCACTTCGAGAAGATGCTCTACGACAACGCCCTCCTCGCCCGCACCTACCTCCATGCCTGGCAGGAAACCGGTGCCGAGCGATTTCGCCGAATTGCGATCGAGGCACTCGACTGGGCTCTCGATGAGATGACCGGTTCGGGTGGCGGTTTCTTCGCTTCGCTCGATGCCGACTCCGAAGGGGAAGAAGGCCTCTTCTACACCTGGACCGAGGCCGAAACGGCGGCTGCGGTCGGTGATCTGGCGGCTCGAGCCAGTCAACTGTTCGGAATCTCCGAGGAGGGGAACTTCGAAGGTAGAAACGTCCTGTTCATTCCCGGGGGAGTTCCTCCCGACAGCTTCACCGGTGATGACGCCCGGATCAGGAAGGAGATGCTTGATTCCCGACAGGCCCGTGTGAGGCCGGCAACCGATGACAAGGTGATCTCCTCCTGGAACTCGCTGATGGTGTCGGCCCTGGCCGATGCCGGTGCCGTCCTCGGGATCGAGAGATTCCTCGATGCAGCCCGGGCCACGGCGGAGTTCATCTGGTCCGAGATGCGCGACGGCCAGGGCACGCCCCTGAGGATCTGGCGTGATGGCCAGGCCAGGATCCCGGGGTTTCTCGAGGACCATGCCTTTCTGCTCGAGGCGCTGCTCGATCTCTACGAGGCAACCTTCGAGACCGTCTGGTTCGATCGTGCCCGGGCAATCGCCGAACTGATGATCGACGGCTTCGCCGATCCCGAGAGGGAGGGATTCTTCTCGACCTCGGGTTCCCACGAGGACCTGATCGCCCGGCGCAAGGAGGTAGGTGACCACCCGATTCCGGCCGGCAGCTCCTCGGCTGCCCTCGGCCTGCTGCGCCTGGCAGCACTGACCGGGACCGCAACTTACGAGGAGGCTGCCGAAGGGGTCGTCAGGCTCCTCTGGCCGGCGACGGCGAAACGGCCCGACGCCTTCGGCCACCTGCTGAAGGCCGCCGAGTTCTCACTCGGTGAGCTGAGTGAACTGGCGATCATCGTCCCCGAAGGTACGGATCCATCTAGTGCAGGCTCTGAGATGGTCGCCCGGGTTCGGTCCAGGTATCGACCGGCCCTGGTGGTGGCCGCCGGTGGGCAGAGATCGACCACGCCACCGCTGCTCGGGGGACGGGATGCCATCGAAGGCCGGGCGACGGCCTGGCTCT
>JBBAUQ010000069.1:7086-7464 GCA_040398125.1 Solirubrobacterales bacterium
GCGAAGCCCCCACTACCGATCCGGCCGAACTCGGCAGGAGGCTGGACCAGCGTTCCACGGGACCGGGTTGAAGATCACGGCAGTGCCGGACTCAGAGGATCGGCAGGAAAGAATCGACCTCGTACGGGGTCACCTGTACCCGGTAGCGGTCCCACTCCTGGCGCTTGAGGTCGATGAACCGGCGAAAGGCATGCTCGCCGAGGGTCCTCAGCACGAGTTCTGACTCGGCAGCCAGCTCGACGGCCTCGCCCAGTGTCTCGGGGAGCTGCTCGATTCCCCGCGCCGCGAGCTCGTCCGGTCCGAGGTGGTAGAGGTTCTCCTCCATCGGGTCGGGGAGCTCGTACCCCTTCTCGACTCCCTCGAGCCCGGCCTGGAGTA
>JBBAUQ010000070.1:0-7357 GCA_040398125.1 Solirubrobacterales bacterium
CGGGGGTGCCGGGATCGTGCGGGATCTCGAGGCACGCTCGCCAATGAGCGTTTCCCTGCTCACCGAGCGCCGCGGTGAGGGCCCGCCCGGTGCAGCTGGTGGCGCGTCCGGGAGTCCGGGCCTGAACCTGCTGATCCGACGGGACTCCGAAGAGCCTCGGGAACTGCCGCCCAAGGTGGAGGGAGGTCTTGAAAGCGGCGACCGTATCCGGGTCGAGACCCCGGGTGGCGGTGGCTACGGAAAGGGCCCATGAGCGCGTCCCGTTCGCCGGACGACGGTGAGCTGGCCGTCCTCGGGGTTGACGTCGGGGGGACCTTCACCGACGCGGTGCTGACGACCGCTGGCAGGACGTTCGTGGCGAAAGCGCCCACCACGCCCCACGACCAATCGGAGGCAGTGATCGGGGTCGTCGGGCAGGTACTCGCGAACGCCGGAATCTCGCCCGGACAGGTCGACTTCTTCGGACACGGCATGACGGTGGCGACGAACGCGCTGCTCGAGAACCGGGTGGCCGAGACGGCCTTCCTGGCCACAGCAGGGTTCGTCGACCTGGTCGAGATAGGCCGTCAGGATCGACCTGCCCTCTACCGTCTCGAGGTCGGTCGTGCGCCTGCCCTGGTGCCTCCGGCCAGGAGGGTCGCGGTCCCGGAGCGGTGCGGACCGGACGGGGTCATTGAACCCCTGACACCGGAGGGTGTCGAAGCCGTGATCAGCCGGCTCGATCGTATGGAGGTCGAGGCAGTTGCCATCTGCCTGCTCCACTCCTACCGATTCCCCGAGCACGAGCAAACTCTCGCCGATGCCCTCCATCAGCGGTTTGACGGCGAGCTCCACGTCTCGGTCTCCCATGAGGTGGTCGGGACGTTTCGAGAGTACGAACGGGCCTCGACGACCGAGATCGATGCTGCCCTCTCGCCCCTGCTCCGCCGTTACCTGGAGAGACTGGAGGCGCGGTGCCGGGAATCGGACCTGCCGACCCCCTGGATAATGCAGTCGAGCGGGGGGCTCACCGGCCTGTCGGACGCCGCCCGGGGGGCCGCCAAGACCCTTCTTTCGGGCCCGGCCGGGGGTGCTGCGGCAGCTCGAATGGTCGCCGCGGGGACGGGCCGAGAGGATCTGATCTGCTTCGACATGGGTGGCACCTCGTGTGACGTCTCGGTGGTCGTTGGTGGCCGCGTCCAGGAAACGGCAGGACGCAAGGTCGCCGGCCGACCGGTGTCACTGCCGATGGTCGACATCGAGACGGTCGGGGCCGGGGGCGGTTCGATCGCCTGGCTGGACCCGGGCGGCGCGCTGAGGGTCGGCCCCGAATCAGCCGGCGCCCAACCAGGTCCTGCCTGTTATGGCAAGGGCGGTGATCTGCCGACGGTCACCGATGCGAACCTCGTGCTCGGCCACCTCGGCAGCAATCCGACTCTCTCCGGCATCCACCTGGACCGTGGGTTGGCGCTCGAGGCGATCGGTCGACTGGCCCGGGGCCTCGGAGTGGAAACCGAAGCCTGTGCGGAAGGAATCCTCGAGGTCGCCAACGCCGAGATGGTCCGGGCGATCAGGGTGATGACCGTCGAACGCGGCCTCGACCCGGCCGACTTCACCCTGCTGGCCTTCGGCGGGGCCGGCCCCCTCCACGCGACGGCTATCGCCGACCGGCTCGGGATCGACGCCGTCCTCGTACCGGGCGATGGCGGAGTGCTCAGCGCAATCGGTCTGGCAAGCGCCGAGCGCCGACGCGACCAGGTCGAAACCGTGATGCTGCCCTGGGCCGAGCTGGGCAGCACCCACCTGCAACAGATGAAGGCCGGCTCGGACTCGACCGCGTGGGACATGCGTTACCGGGGCCAGTCGTTCGAGCTGACGGTCGAGTACCAGGGTGACGACCCGGCTGAGCTGAGGCGGCTCTTCGACGCCCTCCACCACGAACGCTACGGATACCTGGAGAGCCAGGCAGATGTCGAGCTGGTCACGGTGCGTCGAAGATTCATCGAAGCCGGGGTGAGAACGGAGTTTTCCCGTCCCCGGGAGGCCGTGACCTCGGGACCGGAGGTCATCGACCTCGGCCAGGCCACCCTGTGGCTGGACCGTGGCTGGACCGCCACCGGTGATCCCGAGAGGATCCTTCTCCTCACTCGCTCCTGATCGGGCTCGGGGGTGCCGAGCCAACCGGCGGTCTCCCTGACGCCAGGGCCGGACCGGGGTTAGTGGCAGTGATCACGATCCTTGACCCGACGAAGGGCCTCCTATATGGTCAGCGGCCCTGCGGGTCCCCGGTCACTGAGTGACCAGCCACGATCCGCCTCCTGCAAACGAATCGAAAGACAGAACACCTACCAGCCATGCCAATCGCCTTCAAAGAATGGGCCGTGACCGTCAGGGCACTGTCCGAGGGGGAACAGCTCCTCACCCTGCTGAACGAAGATTCCGACCGCGAGGGACCGGGTCACCGACACGAGAGGTTCTTCCTCTACCCGACCTTCGACCATCAGGTCAACGATCTGGTCCGGGAGGCTCACCACCCCGAGCTCGACCGGGCCCTGGAAGAAGGGGTCTGGCCAGACGAAGAGCCGTCGGCCCACTCCCTGCTCCGGGAAGGCGGTATCCCCCAGCCCGACCGGGTCCGCATACGTGCATGGGCCGAGGTGACCGAGCGAATCACCATCAGTAACCCCAAAGTCGTAGACGGCCTCTCGCCGTTCTACGTATGGACCACCGATTACCCGACCCGCCGACTCGGCTGGAAGCCACGCCAGCGCCTCGACCTGATTCTGCTCAGGGTCCACCGGATTCCCAGGCCCGTGACGGTCAGGGTTCGCGAGGAGGCCAGGGGTGACCGACACTGGGTCGAGATCGACCGGGACCTGCCCTTCGAGGGTACGCCGGTAATGGCGGACGGGGAGTTCGAGTTCGCGACGGACGAGATCCGCTCCGTCTGCGGTGCCGGGCGCCAAGTCCCGGCGATGGCCTGAGCCGGCCGGCCGGCACCGGCGGTCGCTCCGCGGGGCGCTGACCGAGCCCCACCGGCTGCACGGCCCGGTGCACCGACCGCGACTGCCGCGGTCCGTAGTCGGACCGGGTCAATACGCTGGCCCCGGAGCAGGAGACCTTGGCCTGGGTCGAGACGACATCACTCACCTTCACTGCCCGTCATGACGACGGTGACACTGACTACGCCGAGGAACTGCTCGACCGGCTCGAAGCCCTGAGCCTGCGGCTGGAAGAAAGGTTCGACCTCGTACCGACCGGGATAACGGTCGTCGTCCACCCCGGTCCGTGGTGGCTCAACGCAGCCCACCCTTTCCTGCCCGCCGTGAGGCGCGCCTCGGCTCCGGCCGGTCGTCGCTACCTGGCTGGCTGGCCCACCACCACCGAGGTCCACGTCCTGGGAGAGGCTGCCATGGAGAAGCGTGCGGCCGGAGAGGGCTCCCTCGAGGCCCTGCGGGGCACTGCCGAACGCCTCTACACCCAGTTGGTCGTTGCGGCCAACAACGGCTCCATCCCTCCCCCCTGGACTCCGTCGAGCTTTCGCACCTACCTCGAGTGGGCCTGGCTGGTCGAGGGTGCAGCCCAGCACTTTGCCCGACAGGTCGACCTGTTTCGGGCGGCGGTGATCCGACGCCTCCGGGAGGGCGCGACACCGACCTTTCCTCCCGGTCGCCGTGACGCGATTCTCCTGGGAGGTACGGTCTTCGAGCTGCTCGAAGACCAGCGGGGCAATGAAGCCTGTGAGCTGATGGTCTCGCGACTGAAGCGCGGCGGCCCCTCGGCCAACATCGAGGCAGCATTCGGCCAGCGGGTCCGGCAGACCGAAGACCTGTGGCGCCAGCACCTGAGGGAGATCGCCGGGCGCTCGACGACGAGCTGAGGACTCAGCCCAAGACCAGACCGAGGAAGCGTCGGGTTCGCTCGTGCTTCGGGTGGTCCAGGACCTCCCAGGGTGGCCCCTGTTCGACGATCAGACCGTCGTCCATGAAGATCGTGCGGTCGGAGACCTCCCGGGCGAACCCCATCTCGTGGGTGACCGAGATCATCGTCATGCCGCTCTCGGCCAACTCCTTCATCACGTCCAGCACGCCCTGGACCAGCTCGGGATCGAGCGCACTGGTCACCTCGTCGAAAAGCATCACCTCGGGATCCATCGCCAGTGCCCTGGCGATCGCGACCCGTTGCTGCTGCCCCCCGGACAGCCGGTCCGGGTACTCGTCGAGCTTGTCCGCCAGGCCGACCCGCTCCAACAGGGCCTTCGACTTTTCGTTCGCCTCCCGTCGGGACCGGCCACGAACCTTGACCTGCGCCAGCGCGACGTTCTCGACCGCGTTCATGTGGGGGAAGAGGTTGAACTGCTGGAACACCATGCCGACCTCTCGCCTCAGCTCATCGAGATTCTGAGGCTTGCCGTCCCCGAAGACCTCGGTCCCGTTCAGGACGATACGCCCGCCGTCCGGGGCCTCGAGCAGGTTGATGCAGCGCAGCATCGTGCTCTTGCCCGAGCCACTTGGGCCGATCACGCACACGACCTCACCCTGCTTGATGGAGAGGTCGATCCCCTTCAATACGTCGAGCTCGCCGTAACTCTTGGTCAACTTGCTGAGTTCGAGGATCGAGTCGCTCACGGGATCCCCCTCTGGATCTTCATGTCCTGCCTCTTGATCATCCAGTCGACGAACCTGGCGAGCGGAATGGTCACGATCAGGAACAGGAAGGCTCCGAGCGTCAGGGCGGACGCGTTGAAGGTCTCCGAGTAGACGTCACGCCCGGCCTGGACCGTCTCAACCAGACCGAGGACGCTGACCAGCGAGGTGTCCTTCATCAAGGCGATGAAGTCATTGAGGAGGGGCGGAATGACCCGGCGTACGGCCTGGGGTACGACCACGAACCTCATCGACTGGCCATGGCTCATCCCGAGGGACCTCGCGGCCTCGACCTGCCCGCGCGGCACGCCTTCGATCCCGGCCCGGTAGACCTCGGCCATGTAGGCCCCGTAGGTGAGGGTTATCGCGATCGTTCCGTACCAGAACGGGTCGGGAAGCCCGAACCACCTCGGTATGCCGAGTCCTTCAGGGATCACGCCCTGGGAGGCAAGCGCCCCGAGACCACCCGAGATCAGGAAGATGACCAGCAGCAGTGGAATCCCCCTGAGTGCGTCTATGTAGCCGATGACGATCCAGCGGACCGGTGCCAGGGCCTTCCCCGGTAACTGCCTCAGTACCGCCAGGACGAGTCCCCAGATCAGGGAAAGAATGCCGCCGACGATCGAGAGCCTGATCGTGTACCAGAACCCCTCGAGCACATACCCGAAGTTCTCCTCGATGATCTGGAAGTCGAAATAGGTGTCGAAGAAGGCGTCCACCCGTTTTCTCCCCTAGTCCAGGCCTCGAGTTACAGACGAAGCGGGGGGCGCCCCTGGGCGCCCCCCGCCAAGTCACTGTCTTTGCCTAGTTTCAGCTACCGCCCGGGTTCTTGGTCTTGCCGTCGATGACCGCCTTGGGCGGATCGATCTTGAACCACTTCTGGTAGAGGTCGGCCAGTCGGCCGTCCTCCTTCATCTTCTCCAGCGAGTTGTTCACCGCATCCAGCAGGGCCGTGTTCTTCTTGGCCATCGCCAGGCCGTACAGCTCACCGGTCGGGATCGTCGTGGCGATCTCGAACCCGGTCTGGCCCTTGTCGAGCGCGTCCTGGGCGACCGGCTGGTCGATGATCGTCGCGTCGACCTGACCGGCCCTCAAGGCAGCTATCGCTCCGGGGCCATTGGGGAAGCCGCGAACTTCGCCGGCATCAGTCTCATCCTTGGCATAAGCCTCACCGGTGGTGCCGTCCTGCGCACCCACGGTCTTGCCACTGAGGTCATCGACCGACTCGATGTCGGAATCGGGTGGTACGAGCAGTGCCTGTTCGGCCTCGTAGTAAGGATCAGAGAAGTTGACCGTCTTCTGGCGATCCGGAGTGATCGTCGAAGCCGATGCGACCAGGTCGAACTTGCCCTGGGCGACGTCGGTGAAGATCGTGTCGAAACCGGTGTCCTGAATCTTCACCTTGAGGTCGAGGTCCTTGGCGAGCTCGTCCACCAACTCGATGTCGAAGCCCTGGTAATCCGGCCCCTTGCCGAACTCGAAAGGCGGGAACGGGATATCGGACCCAACGGTCAAGGTGCCAGAAGTGATCAGCTCGGAATCGACCGAACCATCACTCGAGCCGGAATCGGAACTACTACAGGCACTCAGGACGACGACGCCGGACAAAAGCGCCAGGGCTGCCAAGAGCGCAGCGAAACGTGACTTCCTCATTTGATCTCCTCCACGGGTAGCTGCTAAGACGGACTGGAAGACGGTCAGTATCGCACCAACGGGCAAATCGTTGCCTTCAGGCCACTGAAGCAACTACACTTTGTAAAGCAACTGCTCCCTTTCTCCCAACTACCCGAGATCCAAACCACCGACCTCCCATGAATCCCTATTACGACCTTCTCAACAAGCCCTGCGGTGGAACCTTCTCCGACATCGTCGAGTCGATCGGCCACACGCCGCTCGTCGAGCTCAAGACCCTCTCGCCCAAGGAAGACGTCCGGGTCTACGCCAAGATGGAGTCGGCCAACCCGACCGGCTCGGTGAAGGACAGGGTCGCCCGGGCGATGATCGAGTCTGCAGAGGAAACCGGGGCGATCGCCCCGGGCCAGACGATCCTCGAGCCGACCTCCGGCAACACCGGTATCGCCCTGGCGATGATCTGTCGCCGGAAGGGCTACCCGCTCAAGGTCGTCATGCCGGACAACGTGACGGCCGAGCGAACCGAGTTGCTGCGGATGTACGGAGCCGAAATCGTCTACTCGGAGGGTGCCAAGGGCTCCAACGGGGCAGTTGAGCTGGCACTCGAGATGGCTTCCGACCCGAGCTACTACATGCCCTACCAGTACGGCAACGAGGCCAACCCGCTGGCCCACTACAACGGCACCGCCGAAGAGATACTCGAAGAGCTCGACTCGGTCGCGGCCTTCGTCGCCGGGCTCGGCACCGGAGGCACGCTGATGGGCAACGGTCGCCGACTCAAGGAGCACGACCCCGAGACCATGGTGGTGGCCGCCGAGCCGATGCAGGGGGAGCTGGTACAGGGACTCAGGTCCCTGGAGGATGGATTCATCCCGCCGATCATCGATCTCGGCCTGCTGGACCGCAAGATCATGGTCTCGAACGAGGATTCGATCATCTGGACTCGCCGCCTGCTGGACCAGGAGGGCATCTTCGCCGGGGTTTCGGCCGGGGCTGTGGCCGCGATCGCGGTCCGGATCGCCGAGGAGCTCGATGGGGGCAACATCGTCTTCCTGATCCCCGACGGAGGCTGGAAGTACCTCTCCTCCGGGATCTACACC
>JBBAUQ010000071.1:0-1727 GCA_040398125.1 Solirubrobacterales bacterium
AGAGGCCTGGCAATAGGCTTTCGCCATGACCCGCCACCAGCTCAAACCGGTCTTCGACCAGGTCGTGATCAAGGAGCTCGAGCCCGAGAGGATGAGGAAGTCCGGCCTGGTCGTCCCTCCCGGTACCTCGGAGCCCCCGCCCCAGCAGGGCATAGTGCTGGCGATCGGTGAGGGGATCGACTGGTGGAAGGCAGTAGGGGTGAAGATGCCGGTCGAGCCCGGTGACCACGTCGTCTTCCCGGCGTCTGCCGGGGCCTGGGTTGACGTCGATGACGAGCGCCTGCTGGTCTGCCGGGTGACCGAGCTGCTCGGCGTGCTGGAGACCGTTGACGAGAACGGTCAACCGGACTAAGCCGTCAGGATTCCGGCCCGCTCGAGTGCTCTGACATCCGGGTCGGCTCCTTGCCGTCCCGGCTGATCAACACCCCGATCACGGCCATAACGATCACCGTGCTCACCCCGGCCAGGGGTGCGACCAGCTCCCAGCCGCTCGGCAGCGGGAAGAGCGAGAAATAGAGCACGGCCACGACGATCACCACACCGAGCGCCGGGATGAGCCCGGCCAGCCGGTCCCGGCCACCTCTACGCCAGAGCACCACTGCCGCCGCCACACAGGCCGCCCCGTAGGCCGAGCTGATCAACACCCCGGCGTAATCACTGGTCAACTCGAACACCGAGAAGGGAACGGCCGAGGTCGGGATGGTCGAAAGCGCCACCATCACCGAGCCGACTGTCGCCGTGATGACGCTGGCCAGGACCGGGGTCGACCAGCGCGGCGAGAGCTTGCCGAGCCGCCGCGGGAACACCCCGTCACGGCCGAAGGCGAACATCACCCGGCCGCCGGCGATCTGGGCGGCGATCATGCAGGCCAGGGAGCTGATCGCCCCGCCCAGGGTGATGTAGTCACCGAGCCCCTGGGTGACGTAGGTGTCGGCGATGTCACCGGGCAGTGAGGCGCTCGCCTCGAATGCCTCCAGCTGCTTCGGCTCGATGCCGAAGGCCCAGACACCGACCCCGCTCACCACGATGTAGAAGACGTTGACCAGGATCGCCGTGGCGATGATCGCCATCGGCACGTTGCGGGTCGGGTTGCGGGTCTCCTCACCGGCCGCCGCGGCACCCTCGAACCCGGCCGTGGAGAGGATCGCGAAGGTCATCGCCAGCCCGAGGGCCTCAGTGGAGACCCCCTCGAACTTGAAGTCGGCGAAGTCGATGCCCTGGCCCTCCGGCCCACCGACGGTTACCAGGGTGATGAAGGTAATGATGATCGTCACCGTGATCAAGGTCATGGTCAGACCCTCCATGCCGAGCAGCAGGTGGCTGGCCCGCCGGGCCGGCCGGATCGAGAAGGCCAGCGCCAGCAACATTCCGGCTGCCATCAGGGCAAAGGTCCCGAGGCTGTCCACGCTGATCGAGGTGACGGCCTCGATGAAGCTCGCCAGGAAGATGCCGAATGATGAGGCCGTGATCGCAGTGAAGGAGCAGTAGGCGATCAACAGCCACAGGCCAGAGATCGCGCCGGCCCGGGGGCCGAGCTCCAGCCCGATCAGGGTGTAGAGCGAGCCGGCCGTACCGTGCCGGCGGGTCAGGAAGACGAAGGCCACCGCGATCGTGGCGATTGGGACCAGGGCGAACAGGTAGGCAATCGGGACCGCGCCACCGACCTGCTCGGCCATCGCCTGGGGGTTCAGGCTGACCGACATGCTCGGCCCGACCACGGCGAGTGA
>JBBAUQ010000071.1:1827-4995 GCA_040398125.1 Solirubrobacterales bacterium
GCCGAGGCCCGGGCCGAGCTCGGTGAGATCTCCAACTCGGTCAGCCAGCTGAAAGCAGATATCGCCGCCGACAACCGCCGGATCGACGCCCTGATCGCCGAGCTCTCTCCACTCAGGGCAGAGGCCGAGCGCCTCGAGGCCGAGCTGGCCGCCAGCCAGGCCAAGGTGGACCGGATCGAGGCCGAGCTGAAGCGTGAACGCCGCCACCTGAGGATCGTCCGAGCCCGCTACCAGAGGGCGCTCGATGTCCTCCGCCGCCAGCTGGTGTCCATCTACGTGAACGGGCCGCCCCAGGTCTCGGCGATGGTCTTCGCCTCTGAGGACTTCTCGGCCCTGGTCTCCAACTCGGCCTACGCCGAGAGCATCCAGGACAGTGGCGAGGAAGTGATCGAGAGGGTCCGCGGCCTGCGGGATGAGATCACCCGGACGGTCGCCCGGATGGAGGTCCGGGAGAAGGAGCTCCAAAAGGTCCGTGACCAGATCGCCGCCGAGGAAAAGGTTGCCCGTGAGGCGAGGGACGTAGTCGAGGCCCAACGGGCCGAGTTCGTCGCCGCCCGCCAGACCCGCGAAGCCCGGATCGATGCCCTGGAGGCCCGGGCCGGTCGCCTGGAAGACAGCCTGCCGGACCTGACCTCTGACCCGGCCAGCAGCTCGGCCCCGGCCGCTGCCCCGCCTGTACCTGGCCAGCAGGCCAAACTGCTTTCCAACGGCCTCGCCTCCCCGCCGTCCGGCGCCCCGGAGGCAGTCCAGCGGGTCATCCAGGCGGCCAACCGGATCGCCGACAAGCCTTACCTCTGGGGTGGTGGCCACGGCTCATTCGAGTCTTCCGGCTATGACTGCTCCGGGGCGGTCAGCTATGCCCTCAACGGCGGTGGCCTGCTCTCCAGCCCGCTGGATTCAACCGGCCTGACCACCTGCGGTGAACCCGGCGCCGGCAACTGGATCACCGTCTACGGCAACTCTGGCCACGTCTACATGGTCGTCGCCGGCCTCCGCTGGGATACCTCAGACACCGGTGGCACCGGCCCGAGCTGGCACAGCTCGATGCGCTCCAGCGCCGGCTTCATCCCGCGCCACCCCTCCGGTCTCTAGGCACTGACACGGCGGGGCGAGCAGCCCCTCCAGGAAAGAAAAAGGCCCGGCTGCCGGCCGCGGTCGCTTCCCACGGCAGGCAATCCGGGCCCCAGAAGTAACTACTTGTCGGTTACTGGTTGGACTTGCCTGACTTCATCTTCGAGCCGGCCTCCTGGCCCTTTCCGCCGTACTCGCCGTGCTCGCCGTCTTCGTAATCCTCGCCTTCCTTGCCCTCGGCGTGCTCGACCTCGACTCCGGCTACCTCAAAGGACTTGTTGAGGTAGACCTCGACGCTGGAACCGTCATTCCTCAGGACCTCGACCTCGTAGCCTCCGCCGTGGTCCTGCTCGACCTCGACCTCGACTGCCTGGCCGTTGACCTTGGCCGTCGCCGCAGCCTTGGCCTTGGTGGCCTCGGCCTTGGTCGGCATCACTTCCTTCTCACTCGAACCGTCGCTACTGCTGGCAACCGCGTAGGCGCCACCACCGGCCAAAATGACCAGTGCCGCCACGCCGCCAACGATGAAGTTCCTCGTCTTGCTCGATTTCATTTACCTGCTCCTTCAGTGTCGTTTTGGGTGGCCCTAAGGCCGAGGCAAAGATCCCGGGCCAGTCAAAGAGCGGGATAAGAGGAACGTTAGAAAGCTCTGAAAAAGGGCTTTTTTGGCTTTAACTAGAGGAGGACGGGAGCCGGATCACGAACCTCGCACCCCCCAAGGGGGACTCTTGGCATGAGACCCTGCCACCCTGGCCTTCCACCAGGACCTTGACGATCGCCAGCCCGAGGCCAGAGCCGCCCGCGTCACTGGACCTCGCCTCATCCAGCCGGGCGAACCGGTCAAAGACCCGTTCCCTTTGCTCCGGCGGGATCCCGGGGCCATCATCTTCTACCCGCAGCTCGACCCCGCCCGGGTAATCGACTGCCGTGAGCAACACCTTCCCTTCCTCACCGGAGTGGCGAAGGGCGTTGTCGACCAGGTTGGCGACCGACCTCGAGATCGCATCCCGGTCCAACCGGACCTCCCTCTCACTTAGCTCACCGAGCTCGATCCGCTCGGCCTCTTCCTCCGGGCGGACCTCCTTCTCGGCCTCCAATAAAGGCACCACGGCGAGTGACTCGATCTTTGGCGCCACACCGGAGTCCGACTTGGCCAAGAGCAGCAGGTCATCGACCAGCCGCTCCATCCGGGCAGTCGCCTCCGAGACCAGCCCCTGGACCCGGCGGACCTCCTCCGGTGAGGGGTCGGGGTCCCGGGCCAGCACCTCGAGCTGGCCACGGACGACCGTAAGCGGGGTACGGAGGTCATGCGAGGCATCGGCGACGAAGGCCTTCTGCTTGGCGAAGGCCTCCTCCAGGCGATCGAGCATCCGGTTGAACGACTCGGCCAACACCAGGGTCTCGGCCTTACCGGCATCTTCCAGCGGCATCCTGGCGGTGAGGTCTTCATCCTCCCCGACCCGGCCCGAAAGCTCGGTCAACCGCCTGAGCGGCCGGGTAAGCCGCGAGGCCATCAACCAGGCAAGCGCCGCGGCAGCAACCAGGGCAACCAGGCCGACCCGGAAAAAGGTCCCCCGGAGCCCCTCCAGGGCCTCCTCGGTCGGCTTGGTGGACTCGGCCACCCTGACCACGGCCCGGCCGTCCGGCCCGGCATCGACCAACGCCGTCAAGACCATGACGTCCCCGACCTCCTCGATCTCGCCATCCGAGAAGCCTTCCGGGGCCTGCCAGAAACGCATGGCATCACCGGCGTGGTCACCGTCTTCCTCGCCGTGCTCCTCGAACTCACTTTCCTCTTCCTCGTCACCTCCACCCCGGCCCTCCTCAATTCCCTGGTCGAAGAGCAGCTCGGGCTGGTTGGTGAACCGCCCCCCACCCTCGACAGCGACCGCGACCACCACTGATTCAGGCCCGGCCGGCTCACTGGCCACCACCTGACGGGCCGCCCCGGCCACTCCGTCCGGCCCACCGCTCTCCAGCACCGCGGAGACCTGCTCGACCTTGGCCACCAGGTCATCCTCGGTCCGGTTTTGAAGCTCGGACTCAGTACCGCGATAGACCGCGAAGAAGGCGATCCCGAGCGCCACCATGACGATC
>JBBAUQ010000071.1:5005-7356 GCA_040398125.1 Solirubrobacterales bacterium
GACGATCAGCACGATCGCTGCCGCCAGCCGGGCCCTCAGGCCCGGTGACCAGGACCGGGCGCTCAAGGAGTCGTGTCCTTCAGCCGGTAGCCGACCGACCTGAGTGTCTCGATCGGGTCCGGGAGGTCCCCTACCGCGAGCTTCTTTCTCAGGTACTGGATATAGACGCCGACCACGTTGGTCCCCGGGTCATAGTCATAACCCCAGACCCCGCTCAACAGCTGTTCGCGGGAAAGGACCTGGCCACGGTGGCGCATCATGTAGGCGAGCAGGTCGAACTCCCTGGCCGAGAGGCTCACCTCGTTTCCCTCCCGGGTGACCGTCCTCTTCAAGAGGTCCAGCTCGATCCCGGCGACCGTCAGCTGGGTTGCATCCTCCTGACCGGGCTGGCGGAGGTGCGCCCTAACCCGGGCGGCCAGCTCCTCGAAGGCAAAGGGCTTTGGCACATAATCACTGGCCCCGGCGTCCAACCCCTCGACCCGGTCCTCTATCTCTGCCCTGGCGGTCAGCATGATCACCGGGGTTGATTGGTCCTGGCGGCGGAAACCTTTAAGGATCTCCAGTCCGCTCATCCCGGGCAGCATCACGTCCAGGATCAAGAGGTCGTAGTCACCTGAAAGGGCACTGCTCAGGCCGCCGTCTCCGTCGGACTCGACCTTCACCGAGTAGCCCTCGGACTCGAGCCCGCGGCTTACGAAATCGGCAATCGCGGCCTCGTCTTCTACCACCAGGATCTTCACGGACTTGATGCTAGAGGGAAAAACACCCGCTAAACGGGGATAAGAGGATTCTCATCAAGGCCTTATCCCGGTCTGATCACCCCCCGAGAACATGCCTGCCATGGAACAAGAACAGCTTGACAAGAAGAAGCTCGCCCAGGCAAAACTCGAGGCCAAACGCGCCCGAGTCAGGGGAATTCGCCGAAAGGTTGCTTTCTTTGCCGCAACCCTCGCGGTCGCCTTCAGCGGAGTGATAGTCACCCGCACGGCCGTCCAGGAGTTCTCAGGGCAAGGCCAGCAGCAGGTTTCGGCCACAACTGAACAGGAGCAGCCCGGAACTGCCGAGACGATCGGTGCTACCGTCGCCTCAGTGGCAACCGGACTCATCTTTGACGGTGACGACGACGATGAGGAAGAGGGCGGGGGATCCGTCTACAACTCATCCTCCTCTGCACCGGCCGAGAGCTACCAGTCGTGAGTCGTTCGCTCAAGGGGAAGGCAGTCGAGGCATTCGGTGGGGCTGCGGTGGTCGAGGTGGACTCGGCCGCCGGCACCGCACCGATCCTCACAGCCGAAGAGGTGATCCAGGAGGTCCAACGTCGACTCTCCCGCTTCGACCCCGAGAGCGAACTCTCGCAACTGAATGATGACCCGCGTGAGCGGGTCCCGGCCAGCCCGATGATGGTCCGGTTCGCAACCGAGGCCCGGAAAGCCGCCGAGCTGACCGGGGGCCTGGTCGACCCGACCGTGCTCTCCCTGGTCGAGGCGGCCGGCTACCGGACCTCCTTTGCTGACGGGGTACCCGAGGAGGCCGTTCAGTCGAGTGACGCCCCCACCGGGTGGCAGCCTGGCCAGTGGGCCTCGATCACAGTTGACCCGGAACTAGGCGAGGTAATCCGGAAGCCCGGGATACGTCTGGATGCCGGCGGGGTCGGCAAGGGCCTGGCCGCCGACCTGGTTGCCGAGGCGATGGAAGAGTCCGCGGTGCCCTTCTTCACGGTCAACTGCCTGGGGGACCTCCGGATCGGCGGGACCCTCGGTGAGCCCAGGCAGGTAGAGATAACCTCGCCCCTCGGAGACCAGGAGCCGGTGGCCCAGATACGGATCACTGATGGCGCCGTGGCCACCAGTGGCACGACCAAGCGTTCCTGGACTGACCAGAAGGAACGTCTCCTCCACCACCTGATTGACCCGACCACCGGCCGGCCGGCCAACACCGGGCTGATCCAGGTCTCTGCCCTGGCACCTACCGCCACCGAGGCAGAAGCCCGGGCGAAGGCAGCGCTATTGTCGGGGCCTGAAGGGGCCTCTGAATGGCTGCCCAACGGGGGAGTGATCGTCCTCGATGACGGCAGCGTCGAGGTCTTCGGAGACGATGTGAAGGCGGTCTGATGGAGGAAGTGGGAACACAGCTTTTCTGGAACTTGAGCCGCGGAACGGGCATCGCCGCGATGGTCCTGGCCGGGCTCTCTGTCACGACCGGCCTGCTGGCCAGTCGGGCCCGTCCCGTTCGGCTGAAGAAGCTCACTGAGAAGAAGGAACTCCACGAGGCCCTTTCCATGGCGACCATCGTCGCGGTGATCGCCCATGCCGTCCTCCTTTTGTTCGACCCATGGCTGAACGCCGGGATCG
>JBBAUQ010000072.1:0-7325 GCA_040398125.1 Solirubrobacterales bacterium
CATGCTCGACCACGATCACCGTATTGCCGAGGTCGCGAAGCCTCTCCAGGGTGGCGATCAACTTCTCGTTGTCTCGCTGGTGCAGCCCTATCGAAGGTTCGTCCAGCACGTACATGACCCCGACCAGGCTAGAGCCGATCTGGGTAGCCAGCCTGATCCGCTGGGCCTCCCCGCCCGAGAGACTCTTGGCCGAGCGATCGAGGGAGAGGTATCCGATGCCGACGTTGTTCAGGAACGAGAGTCTCTCGGCAACCTCTTTGACGATCAGACGGGCGATCGCTTCCTCGGTCTCGGTCATCTCGAGCTGGTCAATCCAGCCCTGGGCATCGCTGGCCGAGAGCGCCGTGAAGTCACGGATCGACATCCCCCCCACCGTGACGGCCAGGCTCTCGGGCCTCAGGCGTGCTCCGTCACAGGAAGGACACGGCTGCTCGGCCATGTACTCCTCGATCCGTTCCCTGACCTTCTCGGAATCCGACTCGGTGTACCGACGCTCCAGGTTGTTGACGATTCCCTCGAAGCGGACCTGGTAGCTCCTCCGTCGGCCGGCTCGTGCCTTGGTCTGGACGGTGTGTCGCTCGCTGCCCGTTCCGAACAGGAAGATATCCCGCTCGTCCTGGGTCAGCTCCTGCCACGGGGTATCGAGGTCCACGTCATAGGTGCCGGCAACCGACTTGACCAGTCGGCGCCAATACCCCGAGTAGCCCTTCCGCCAGGGCTGGAGCGCACCCTCGGCAAGGGACAGAGTCGGATCGGGGACGACCAGCTCGGGATCGATCACCCGGCGGAAACCGAGGCCGGTGCAGTCCGGGCAGGCCCCGTGAGGCGAGTTGAAGGAAAAGATCCTCGGCTCGAGCTCGGGCATCGAGGTCCCGCACTTCAGACAGGCGAAGCTTTCCGAGAAGAGCATGTCCTCACCGTCGACCTCCTGGATCCTGACCAGGCCGTCGGCCAGACCGGCCGCCGCCTCGACCGACTCCGAGAGACGGCGTCGGAGGTCGGGCTTCATCACCAGGCGGTCGACCACGACCGAGATGTCGTGCTTGTACTTCTTGTCGAGGACGATTTCGTCCTCGAGCATCCGGAGCTCTCCGTCGACCTCGACCCTGAGGTAACCGTCCGCCCGCAAGCCGTCGAGCAGCTTGCCGTACTCGCCCTTGCGACCACGGATCACCGGGGCCATGACCATGAACTTGGTGCCCTCGGGGAGGGTCATCACCCGATCGGTGATCTGCTCCTGGGTCTGGCCGGTGATCGGCGCACCGCACTTCGGGCAGTGGGGCTGACCGATCCGGGCCCAGAGCAGCCTGAGGTAGTCGTAGATCTCGGTGACCGTGCCCACCGTCGAACGCGGATTGCGGGAGGTCGTCTTCTGGTCTATCGAGATCGCCGGCGAAAGCCCTTCGATCGACTCCACGTCCGGCTTTTCCATCAAGCCGAGGAACTGGCGTGCGTAAGCCGAGAGGGATTCGACGTAGCGGCGCTGCCCCTCGGCATAGATGGTGTCGAAGGCAAGGCTCGATTTGCCCGACCCGGAGAGGCCGGTCACCACGATCAGGGCATCCCGCGGAAGCTCCAGGTGGACTCCCTTGAGGTTGTGCTCGCGGGCACCGCTGATGACGATCGATTCGGAACGGCTCACCCGGAACAGTCTAGGGGCCGTCCGGACTCGATCCCGGCGCCCTAGCCGGCCTTGGCGATCACCTCGTCGACCAGGGCTCCCGGGTCATCCAGGGGGAATTCCCGCTCGACACTGGCTACGACCTCGTCCCTGGGTGCTCCGTCCAGGACGAGCTTGAGGGCGACCAGTCGGGCGGCCACCTCGACGTCCGCCGGGCTGGCGGTCGCCGTGGACGAACCGGCAGGTTCGCCCTCCTCGTCCGGTACATCGGCCCCCTCGGCAAGTGCGGCGCGCTCGACCGTCATCGCGGTGATCCTCGCCTCGAGGGCCGCGACGGCTGCTGCAACGGCCTCGAGATGTGCCTCGACCGAGCGACGCTCGTAACCGTCCGGGGAAACCGGAAAGTCCGTCCTGACTATCTCGTCATGCTCCATCTGGCCTAAACCTTATTGCCCGAAATGGCAACTGCACTACCGGAGCCGGTTTAGGATGGTTATGGCCATGTCGAGATCAGTCCCTCTCCTGACTGCGGCAATCGTTGCGGTCGCCGCCTTGATGGCGGCCTTCTCCGGTACGGCCAGCGGTGCCGACATCTGGGTCGACCCGGCTCGCGGCAACGACGCCGCCAACGGCTCTAAGGCACGGCCACTGGCTACCGTGACGGCAGCCTGGAACCGCCTCCCTCAGACCAGCACCGAGCAGACCACCATCCACCTGCGGGCCGGTGATTACCGCGGTCGAACTCCCAACTACTGGGAAGACAAGGGCGGCTCGGCCTCGGCCCGCGTCATTTTCCGGTCGGCCGACGGACGGGGCTGGGCACGGTTCCCCGGCGTCAACCTCTTCCAGGTCAGGTACCTGGAGTTCCGTGGGATCTCATTCACTGATGGCGGGGATGTCGTCCACTGCGAGAGGTGCCGGAACTTCGTGCTGAGGAACGTCAACGTCACCGGACGCGGGGCGCAGGAGACGATCAAGGTCAACCAGAGCACCGGGATTTCGATCCTGGGGAGCCGGGTGAAGGGCGCCGGCGACAACTCGATCGACTTCGTCGCCGTTGGCCGCGGCCGTATCCGCAACAACGTGGTTTCCGATGCCGGCGACTGGTGCGCCTACGCCAAGGGCGGTTCATGGGACATCGTGGTCAGCGGCAACCTGTTCACGCGCTGTGGGACGGGCGGCTTCTCGGCCGGCCAGGGAACCGGTTTCCAGTTCATGGAGTCGCCCTGGCTCCAGTACGAGGCGATCGGAGTGGTGGTGCGCGACAACACGGTAACCGAGACCGAGGGGGCTGCCTTCGGCATACAGGGTGGCTTCAACGTCCTGGTGGCCGACAATGTGGCGAGGCGCGTCGGACGCCGCTCCCACCTGTTGGAGGCCGTTTTCGGATTGCGCTCCTGTGACGGCAGGCCGGGCGACGAGGGCCGGGAACGGTGTCAGGCCTACCTGGACGAGGGTGGCTGGGGCACGACCGTGGTCGACGATGGCAGTAACTCGGTGAGGATCGGCAACCGCCACGCCTACTTCTCCGGCAACGTGATCCTCAACCCGATGCCTTACGAGTCGCAGTGGCAGCAGCTCGAGGTGTTCGGGGGATATGGCGCCCAACCCGGTACCAACGTCCCCGCTGACACCGCGGGTGACTCGGACCTCCGGTTCCTGAGGAATGTGATCTGGAATGGTGATTCCGGGAAGCCGTTGGGGATTCCGAGTGAAAGCGGTGGCTGCCGCACCGAGAACCCGACCTGCAACCCCAACCTGGTCAGGGAAGGAAACCGGATCAACGGCCGACGGCCAAACCTCGAGGCCGGTACGGGAGGGCGCCTGGAAGTCACCGGGTGGGCAGCAGCCTACCGGGCCCAGGCCTCACCGCCGCAACCCGACTGGACCGATCTGCCGGCCGGCTCGGCACCCTGGACGACCTGGCCACGCTGAGCCACCCGGTCAGGCCCCGGAGCGCAGCCCTTCCAGATCGCGCTTCAACTCCCGGAGCTCATCGCGAATCCTCGCGGCCTGCTCAAATCGAAGGTCCTCGGCCGCCTCGTGCATCTCCTCCTCCAGCTCGACGATCGTACGCTCGAGTTCTTCCGGTCCCTCAAAGTCGGCGTCTCGGGAGACCCGCCGGCGCCGGGCCGGGGCCCGATCCTCCATCGCCAGGAGGTTGCCACTCTCGGCCACTGCCTTGGTGATCGTGGTCGGGGTGATCCCGTGTTCTTCGTTCCAGGTGACCTGGATGCTCCTACGGCGATCGGTCTCCCGGATCGCGGCTTTCATCGAGTCTGTCTCGCGATCGGCGTACATCAGGACCCGGCCCTCGGCGTTCCGCGCCGCCCGTCCGATCGTCTGGACCAGGCTGGTCTCACCCCTGAGGAAGCCCTCCTTGTCGGCGTCGAGGATGGCCACCAGGGAGACCTCGGGGAGGTCGAGTCCCTCCCGCAGGAGGTTCACCCCGACCAACACATCGAACTCGCCGAGTCTGAGCTCACGAATGATCTGGATCCGCTCGAGGGTGTCTATGTCGGAATGCAGATAGCGGACCCTGACGCCGTGCTCCAGCAGGTACGAGGTCAGGTCTTCGGCCATCTTCTTGGTCAGGGTGGTGACCAACGTGCGCTCCTCGCGCTCGGAGCGCTGCGTGATCTCGTTCATCAGGTCATCGATCTGGTTGAGGGTCGGCCGGATCTCGATCTCGGGATCGACGATCCCGGTCGGACGAACGATCTGCTCGACGATTCGCGAGGACTCGGTCCGCTCGAACTCACCCGGGGTCGCCGAGACCAGGACCATCTGGTTCACCCGCTCGAGGAACTCCTCGAACTTGAGCGGCCGGTTGTCGACCGCCGAGGGCAGGCGAAAGCCGTAGTCGACCAAAGTCTGTTTGCGGGACCTGTCCCCCATGTACATCCCGCCGAGCTGGGGAATCGTCTGGTGGGACTCGTCGATGAAGGTGATGAAGTCATCCGGGAAGTAATCGATCAGGGTGTGAGGGGGCGTCCCGGCAGCGCGGCCGTCGAAAACCCGTGAGTAGTTCTCGATCCCGGAAGTCGAGCCGGTCTCGCGGATCATCTCCAGGTCGTAGAGCGTCCGCTGCTTCAGCCGGTGGGCCTCCAGGTTCTTGCCCTCGCCCTCCAGCTCGGCAACCCTTCGCTCCAGCTCCCCGTTGATCTCTGCAAGCGCACGCTCTACCTGGTCCTCCTCGGTGACGTAGTGGGTCGCCGGCCAGACCGACACGTGCTCGATCACATCGAGTACCTCCCCGGTCAGGGGATCGAAGTGCTGGATGGCCTCGATTTCATCGCCGAACAGGTTGACCCGAAATGCCGAGTCGGCGTACGAGGGCATGATCTCGATCACTTCACCCTTGACCCGGAATCCACCACGGGTCAGGGTGGTGTCGTTGCGCTCGTACTGGAGCCTGACCAGCTTCCTCAAGACGTCGTCGCGGTCGATCGCGGTGCCGACCTTGAACATCTGCATCTGGTCCCGGTAGAGGCTGGGTGAGCCGATCCCGTAGATGCAGGAGACCGAGGCAACGATGATCACGTCCCGCCGGGCCAGCAGGGCTGCGGTTGCGGCGTGCCGGAGCCGATCGATCTCGTCGTTGATCGAGGAGTCCTTCTCGATGTAGAGGTCCTGGGCCGGAACGTAGGCTTCCGGTTGGTAGTAGTCGTAATAGGAGACGAAGTACTCGACAGCGTTGTCGGGGAAGAACTCCCGGAACTCGTTGCAGAGCTGTGCCGCGAGCGTCTTGTTGTGGGCGATCACCAGGCTCGGGCGCTGCACCTCGGCGATCACCCCGGCCATGGTGAAGGTCTTGCCGGTCCCGGTGGCCCCAAGGAGGGTCTGTATTTCCTCACCGCCCTCGATCCCGGCGCTGAGGGACGCGATCGCCTCGGGCTGGTCGGCCATCGGACTGTAGGCCGGGTTCAGTACGAATTCCTTCTCTGACACCGCTCCAACCTTAGCGACGGCGGTGCACCCCTCCCCCGTGCCCCCTATGCTCCGACCGGTGAAGATCGTGCGCTACCTGCTCGGTGTCTTCTTCGTGGTCGCCGGCGCGAACCACTTCATCTCGCCTGACCTCTACCTCGAGATGATGCCCTCCTGGCTGCCGCTCCATGGACCGGCGGTCTTCTGGAGCGGCGTGGCCGAGGTGGCGGGTGGCCTGATGCTGTTCTTCGACCGGACGGTCAGGGCGGGCGGAATCTTCCTAATCCTGCTGCTGGTCGCGGTCTTCCCGGCCAACGTGAATGCGGCGATCGACCCCGGGAGCGTTCCCCGGCTCGAGGACATGCCGCCCTCGCTGCTATGGCTGAGGCTTCCGCTCCAGCCATTGCTGATGCTCCTGATCTGGTGGTCTTGCGACAGACCTTTCCTGACCGGTCGGCCGAAGGCCCAGTCCGGCGCCGCCTCCTGAACTAGCGGACCGAGGAGTCGGGCGGGAGTATCAGGTCGAGGGCTCCGCCCCCTCCACCGTCCTGATCCTCGCCACCGCCGAAAAGCCCCTCGAGGCCCTTCCGCAGATCAGGTCCATCCGGGCCCAGCAGGCCCTCGAGGCCGCCCTGTAGGTCTAGGCCATCCTGGCCGGTGATGCCCTCGAGCGCCTTGTCGAGATCGAAGCCGCCCTCGCCGTCCAGGCCCTGCTCCAGGCCACCGAGGGCCTCCGGCAGGATCGCCTCGAGTCCCCCCTCTCCCTCGACCAGGGCAGACGCGTCCTGGATGAGTGCGATCAGGTCCTGCAGCGGCAGGGTTCGCACCGCCGCCTTCAGCCCGAAGCCGACGAGGGGGCTGATCGCCCCGGCCCTCTCGGCGTCATCGATCGCCCGGTCGGCCCCGGACCGGATAGCCGACTCGACCTCTGCCGGGGAGAGGTCGTTGTCCCGGGAGAAACGGTCGAGGCTCTCGCTGCTCGCCAGGGCCCGGGTCAGTTCCTCCCGCGTCACCCCGAGGTCACAGGCCGCGCCATCCAGGGCCGAGAGCGCGAACTGCTGGGCTATCTCATCGACGGTCTCGGTCTGACTCCACTCCCGTGGGTCGCAGGGATCGGCTACCGGGGTCGGCCTGTAATCGGTACCTCCGGCGAAGATGTAGGCGACCGTCAGGGCCACCGCAGCCCAGATCGAGAGCATGAGAAGACCGGTCCCGGTGGGCGGAGACCAACGGGTCGGAGGCTCGTCCGTCCCGGCCGGCAGGGGCTCGGTCTGGCCAGCGGCAGCCGCCTGCGGTTCAACCCCGGGGCCGATGGCCTCGGTCGGTGCCTCGGACCGCTCTGGCCCGCCCCCGAGCCCGTCCATCGGCTCGGTCGGCTCCTGATCGGAAAGGTCTCCCTCGCCCGTCTCCCTGTGGTCGCTCAAAGGTCCAGCCTCCGGGCAAGGGTGATCGGCAACATGGCGGCCAGGGCGAAGAGGGCAGCCAGCAAGAAGGGCAGTGAGAAAGCGTGGGTCACGGCCCGATCGAGCTGCTCCTTGATCCCGTCCCTGACGTCTTCCTCGGCATCGCGCTGCACCGGGTCCGTCGGCAGCGGGACGAAGGCCCCCTCGATGTCGGGGACCCGATCCTGCTGTTCGTCGATCTGATTGGCAATCCGCTCGCCGAGCTTGAGTTTCTCCAGCGGCTCGATCGGTGATTCGAGGAGGATCGCCGTGCTTGCGTCGAGGGCGGCGGTGCGGGCTTTGTGAACGCCGATCCAAAAGACCTGGTTGGC
>JBBAUQ010000073.1:0-4320 GCA_040398125.1 Solirubrobacterales bacterium
AGGACCTCGGACTCGAGCCCGGCCGGGTGGTGATCCCCGATTGCCTCCAGGCAGCTGGCAAGGTAGTCCCGGCCGTCGTTATTCACGACGCAGTAAGTGATGTCAGGTTCCACTCGTGCCAACGATAATCAGGGCTGTGCGCGTAACGCTGGTCGACCCTTCAGCCTTCACCCCGCCCTACGATCGATCCCTGGCGGCTGCCCTGGCAGGTGCCGGGGCCGAGGTCCAGCTGCTGACCTCGCGTTTTCTCTACGGACCGGTGCCGGAACCGGCCGGTTACCGGGTTCGCGAACTCTTCTACCGCCGGTCTGCCGAACGTGGCCTCGAGGCTCCGGGACGGCTGCCCTTCAAGCTGGCCGAACACCTTGGTGACATGTCCAGGCTGCGGCGTGCGGTCGGGCCGGCCGACGTCGTCCACTACCAGTGGTTGACCGTCCCCTCGGTCGACCGTTACCTGCTGCCCCGCAAGCGACCGAGGGTCCTCACCGCCCATTACGTCGCCCCGCCAGGGGCCTCTCGTCACCAGCTGCGCCGTGCCCGCCGGATCTTCGGGGCGATGGATGCGGTGATCGCCCACACCCGGTACGGGAGGGATCGCCTGGTCGACGAGGTCGGCCTTCCCCCGGATCGGGTGAGGGTCATTCCCCACGGCTCCTTCGACTACCTGACCGAGATCGCCGACGAGGCGCCGTTGCCCCCGGAGCTGGCCGAGTCGAGTGGGCCCGTCGTCTTGATGTTCGGCCTGATCCGGCCCTACAAAGGAGTCGAGGTCCTGCTCGATGCCTTCGCCGGGATCGAGGGGGCCGAGCTCTGGATTGCCGGAAACCCCCGGATGGATATCTCTGATCTGGTCGAGCGCTCCGGTCGGCTCGATGCCCCGGTCAAGTGGGTGCCGCGGTTCATCGAGGACCGTGAGATTCCAGCCCTGATGCGCCGCGCCGACCTGCTCGTCCTTCCCTATCTCGATGCCGAGCAATCGGGAGTCCTCTACACGGGCCTGGCCTTCGGCAAGGCGATGGTCGTCTCGGACGTCGGCGGCCTGGCCGAGGTCGCCCTCGAGGACGGCGGGGCCGTTGCCGTTGCGGCCGGGGATCCCGAGGCACTGGCCCGGGAGATCGAGCAACTACTGAGTGATAATCCTGCCCGCTCGGCCCTCGAGGGACGGGCGCTCAGCCTCGGGTTCGAGAAGTATTCCTGGGAGCGAGTCGCCGAGATGACTCTCGACCTCTACCGGGAGCTCGGCGCATGACCACGGCCCTGATGGTCATCTTCTGGGTCTCGGTCGGCCTGATCGTGTTCACCCACTTCGGCTACCCGGCGGTGCTCTGGGCGCTCGAGTTCATCGGTCTGGGCAACGGGGCCGGGCATCGCAGGCGGGTCGCCGCCAGCCGTTTCCCGGCCGGCCCGGGGGTCGAGCTCTCCGGTGACGAGGTGCCCCTGCCGAAGGTCTCCCTGGTGATCGCTGCCTACAACGAGGAGGCGGTGATCGCGGCCAAGGTCGAGAACGCCAGGTCGCTCGACTACCCGTCCGGGTTGCTCGAGGTGATCGTCGCCTCGGATGGATCGGTGGACCGGACGGTCGAACTCGCCGAGGAGGCCGGTGCCGACCTGGTCCTCGACCTGCCGAGGGGCGGCAAGCTGCCTGCCAAGAACGCTGCGGCCGAGCGGGCGGCCGGGGAGATCCTCGCCTTCTCGGACGCCAACTCGACCTGGCAGGAAGGCGCCCTGAGGGAGCTCGTCCAGCCATTCGAGGATCCCGAGGTCGGCTACGTCTGCGGGCGGGTCGACTTCACCGGACCGACCGGTGGGAACCTGGAAGGGCTCTACTGGTCCTGGGAGATGAAGGTACGCACCCTGGAGTCCGACTTCGCCGGGGTGACGGCCGGAAACGGGGCGATCTACGCGGTCCGCTCCTCGGCCTACCTGCCGCTCGATGCCTCCGGCAGCCATGACCTCTCCTTCCCGTTCCTGCTGGCCAAGGACCACCTCTTCTCCCTCTACCGCCCGGCCGCCCGGGCCAGTGAAAAGGTCGTGCCCGACCTCGAGGGTGAACTCGCCCGCAAGCGCAGGATGATGATTGGGGTCTGGGACATCGTCATCGGGGAGGGAATGATCGATCCCCGCGGTTACCGTCCCGGCTATGCCTTCGAGATCTTCTCCCACCGGGTGACCCGCTACGCCACCCCGTTCCTCCACCTGGTCGCCTTCCTGGCCAATGCGGCCCTGCTCGGTCAGGGGACCTTCTGGGTCGTCCTGTTCGGCCTCCAGTTGGCGCTGCTGGTTGCGGCCCTGGTCGGCCGCTGGGTTCCGGCCCTGCCGTTCCGGGTCGCCCGCTACTACGTGATGACCACCGCTTCGATCGCCCTCGGTCTCTGGGACCGGTGGCGACAGGGACCGCCCGGGCGCTGGGAGAAGGCCGAGGGAACCCGGTGAGCCGGGCGCTCGACCGGTTGCTGGCCGGCCTGATCCTCGTGGTCACGGCCCCCCTGATGGCCGTCTGTGCCCTGCTGGTCAGGATCGAGGGCCGCGGTCCGGCGCTCTACCGCCAGGTGAGGGTCGGTCTGGGCGGGACCGAGTTCGAGATGTTCAAATTCCGGACCATGGTCCAGGGCTCGGACCCGGTCGGCGTCGGGACGGCGGTCACCCGGGACGACCCGAGGGTCACCCCGATAGGCCGGTGGCTCCGGCGGACCTCGCTGGATGAGCTGCCCAACCTGTTCAACGTGATGAGGGGCGAGATGGCCCTGGTCGGGCCACGCCCGACCATCCCGGCCCAGGTGGCCCACTACACGGACCGCCAGCGCCGACGCCATGACGTCCTGCCCGGTATCACCGGCTGGGCACAGGTGAAGGGCAGGGCCGGGATCCCCTGGGAGGAACGGATCGAGCTCGACCTCGAGTATGTGGATCGCCGTTCCCTCTTCTTCGACCTGGGGATCCTCGGCCGGACCGTCTGGTTGACGATCACCGGCAAGGGCCTTGCTCCCGACTGAGCCCCGGGCCTGCTCTACCCTCTGTAAATGCGAATTCCCGAGATGATCGCGACTCGACGGCCCGTTTTCTCGGCCGAGTTCTTCCCGCCCAAGACGGAGGAAGGCCGGCAGGGCCTGATCGAAGCGGCCCGTGAGTTGGCCTCCCTGGACCTCGACTTCGTGTCGGTGACCTACGGTGCCGGTGGCTCGACCCGCGAGGGCACGGTCGAGATCACCGAGACCCTGAAGAACGAGGTAGGCCTGGAGGTCATGGCCCACCTGAGCTGTGTCGGTGAGACCGAACCGGGTATCGCCGCGATGCTCGATCGGTTCGAGGCGCTCGGGATCGAGAACATCTTCGCCCTGCGCGGCGATCCGCCGCGCGGCCAGGATGACTTCGTACAGCCCGAGGGAGGGTTCGGCAGTGCGGCCGAGCTGGCTGCCTTCATCTCTGACAGGTACGACTTCGCGATCGGCGGCGCCTGCTTCCCCGAGGTCCACCCCGAAGCCCCTGACCTGGCGACCGACCTCGACTACCTGAAGACCAAGGTCGAGGCCGGTGCCCAGTTCCTGATCACCCAGCTCTTCTTCGACAATCGGGTCTACTTCGACTTCGTCGATGCCGCCCGGGCCAAGGGAATCGATGTGCCGATCCTCGCCGGGATCATCCCGGTGACCGGGTTCGCCCACACCCGGCGGATCTGTGAGCTGTGCGACTCCTCGATCCCGACGGCACTCGAGTCGGCCATGCTGGCGGCCGAGGGTGATCCCGAGGCCGAGTTCAACCTCGGCGTTGCATATGCGGCCCAGCAGAGTGCCGAGCTGCTTGCCGCCGGGGCACCGGGCATCCACTTCTACGCGCTCAACAAGGCTCCGGCGACCCGTGCGGTACTCGGGGCCCTCCGGGCTGCCCAGCCCTGGCGCGGGGCTACCGGCCAGACCCTGTCGGCCTGAGGGCCTCGACCTTCAGGGTGCCCGGTAGGCCGGGAAGAACTCCCCGGTATCCCGCTTCCCGGCCAGCTCTCCGTAGGCCTGCCGGTCGCAGATCAGCTCGGTCGTAAACCACTGCTCTTCACGGTTGGCAAAGCCCCGCTTGAACTCCTCCAGTCGGTCACCCGGGCTCAGCCCACCGCCGAGGTTGAGGGGTAGGTCACGCTCGGCGGCGAAAGCCTTGAGCTTTTCAATCTGCTCCGGTCGGAGCACCACTGACATTTTCGTGTTCATCGCCATCCACCCTGTACGCGGACCTCGTTTGATCACGACTTTTCCGTTTGTATCCATCTTCCAATACAGAAGGTGTTTCGTAAGTCGTTGGTATACCGTATTTTCTGAATCGGAAAATTTCTGA
>JBBAUQ010000073.1:4330-7296 GCA_040398125.1 Solirubrobacterales bacterium
GGTAGGTCACGCTCGGCGGCAAACTCGGCCAATGCCTGGACCAGGTTCTTCATCGGCGATTCCCGCAGGAAGGCCTCGGCCGTCCCTGACAGGTAGTAGTGGATCAGGTCATCCGAGGCGACGGCAACTGAGCCGGCAGCTACCTGGCCCTCTTCGTCCTCGACGACCCCAAGCCAGGCCATCGGGGAGGCCAGCAGCTTCCCGAAGTACTCCCGCCCGAAGAAATACCGCTCGGCGGCTTGCGTCCTCTCCATAGTCTCGGTGTAGGCGGTGAGGAAACCGTCGAGGCGGGAGTCGCTCACCTCCTGGCCCGGGACGACCTCGGTCACCAGGCCGCGCTGCTCGTTCTTCCGGATCTGCTGGCGATCGGACATCCGGCTCTTCGGTGGCAGGGCCGGGTCGGCCAACAGGCAGATATTCCGCGGCCTCGATCCCGAAACCGGTGGCTCGCCGCCCAACCGGTTCCGGATGAAGGCCGAGACCAGGCCGGTCTCCCCGAGATCGACCTGCTCCTGGTCGATCGGTAGTCCGGCCGATCCGTCGCGCACCGCAAACCCCGGATAACCGTAAGGCGAGTGGGCGTCCCTGCCACCTGCCGGGATCGTCTCGACTACGACCGGGGCGGCGAGTCGGGCCTGGTCGGTCTCGATCACCAGCGAGTGGGTGACGCCCTCGGCCTCGAGGAACTCGGGACAGCGGAAGAAGGACGGCCCGGCAGCTGCCGTGCCACCGTCCTCGAGGAGGGTTGCCCGACCTACCACTTGGCGACCGCGGCGAAGAACTCTTCCGGGGAAGCCCCCCAGATCTCGCAGTCGATCAGCTCACCGTCACGCTTGATGTGGCCGGGCATGGTCCCTTCCAGGCTCCAGCCCTGCGCCGTGACGACCTTCTTGGCGGCCTCGTTGAAGGCCGGAATACGGCCATAGATCCGGTGGGCGCCGAACTCCTCGAACGCCTTGGTCACCGTCAGCCGTTCGGCCCAGCGGCCGACTCCGCGACCACGGACGTCGTCACCGATCAGGCAGCCGAGCTCGGGGGCGGTCTGGCGGAAGAGTCCGTAGAGCGCGGTGAACCCGACCGGCTCCTCGCGATCGGCTACGACGATCGCGTACTTGCGATCTTCCCCGGTGGTATCGATCGCCCGGAGCGTCCATTCCGTGGCGTCCTCGATGGTGAATGAATCACGGGTCTCCATGAGGGTCCCGGTCGCCTCAGGGTTGTTGAACCAGCGGTGTACGGCCGCGGCATCGCCCGGCTCGAACTCACGGATGGTGGCACTTGGCTCCTGTGGCATCGGGGGGATTCTAGGTTGCCGGCCCGGTTCAGCCCCGGTTGGCACGACGCTGGAAGACGGCGTCGATCTGCTCCAGTGACTTGCCCTTGGTCTCGGGCACGAACTTCCAGCAGAACCAGAGCGTGACCAGCCCGATCAGGCCGTAGAACCAGAAAGCTCCGCTCTGGGTGAGCAGGTCGATCAGCGAGAGGAAGGTGAGCGACACCACGAAGTTGAAGAACCAGTTGGTCATCGTCCCGGCAGCGGCCGCCTTGCCCCTGACAGAGAGCGGGTAGATCTCGGCGTTCAGCAGCCAGAAGATTGGACCGAGGCTGATCGCAAAGGAAGCGACGAACAGCATCAGGCTGAGCACCGCGACTATCGAGGTGAGCACGGTCTCGCTCCCGAGGAATGAGATGCCCAGCAGGAACAGTGAGAAGCTCATCCCGCTGACCCCGATGAACAGCAGGGTTCGGCGGCCCGCCCGGTCGAGCAGCCGGAGCGCCACCACCGTCATGATCACGTTCACGATGCCGACCCCGAGTGAGGCGAGTATCGCTGAGGAGGCCGAGTCGATCCCGGCCTGCTGGATGATCGTCGGGGCGTAGTAGATGACAGTGTTTATTCCGGTGACCTGTTGGAGTATCGCCAGGCCGATGCCGACCAGCAGAGCTGCCTTGACGGCCGGTTGGAGCAGGTCCCGCCAGCTCGACTTCTCTTCATGGTTGCCCATCGACGCCTGGATCTCCTCAAGTTCCAGGTCGATCGCCTCGTCACCGGCAGGCCGTACCCGGGCCAGCGCCTCGCGCGCCTCCTCCTGCTGGCCCTGCATGACTAGCCAGCGTGGGCTCTGCGGCAGACGGAGCATGCCGATCGCCAGGGCAAATGCCGGGACGGCGCCTAGGCCAAGCATCCAGCGCCAGCCGCCGCTCACGTCAGTGAAGGCCAGGCCGACGAGGTAGGCAACCAGGATCCCGATCGTCACGGCCAGCTGGAAGAAGGTGACCAGGCTGCCCCGCATACTGGCCGGTGCGACCTCGCTGATGTAGACAGGTGCTACGGCAGAGGCGACCCCGATCGCCACGCCGATGACCACCCTGGAGGCGATCAGGAGCCCGGCTTCCTGGGCGGCTGCCGAGCCGATCGCCCCGATGATGAAAATCACCGAGGAGATCAGGATCAGCCTGCGGCGGCCGTAACGGTCAGACCCGCCGCTGGCGAACCAGGCACCGCCGACTGCCCCGATCGGCACCGCTCCTACGACCATGCCGGCCGCCAGGCTGCCGAGGGCGAACTCGGGCTTGATCGTCAAGAGGGCCCCGGCGATGATTCCGGTGTCGTAGCCGAACAGCAATCCGGCCAGTCCGGCGATTGCAGCCGTTACGGTGACGTTGCGCCGCGCCGCCTTGACAGAGGCCTCGCTCCCCATTGATCGCATACTTCCACAAGATGGTCTCCAGTTCCATATCCGTCGGGTCCCTTCCGACACTGCCGTCACCGGCGGCGGAGGGGAAATGAGCTGCGGTCGCTACGCCCCGTCACCCACCGGGGAACTACACCTGGGCAACCTGAGGACGGCTCTGGTCGCCTGGCTCTCGGCCCGTTCGGCCGGGGGAGGTTTCCTTCTCCGTGTGGAGGACCTCGACCCCGATCGCTCCCGTAAGGAGTGGGTCGAGGTCCAGCTCGGTGAGCT
>JBBAUQ010000074.1:0-7184 GCA_040398125.1 Solirubrobacterales bacterium
CGAACAAGCTCGATGCGCTCGAGGATGAGATCTTCGAGGGCAGGTCCCAGGACGTGGTCCGTGACATCTCCAACGCCAAGCAGGAGATCATCAACTTTCGCAAGGTGATCCGTCCCCAGCGCTCCGTGCTTAGCGACCTCGAGAAGGTCAAGGGGCGCTACCTGACCGAGGATCTCGACATGGAGATCTACTTCGACGACATCGTCGACGCCCACGAGCGAATCTGGGACCTCCTCGAGAACTACAAGGAGGTAGTCGATGGTCTCGAGGAGACGAATGAGTCGATCCTCAGCCATCGCTCGATGGAGAGGCTCAACGTCCTCACCGCGATCACGGTCATCGTTCTGCCGCTGACCCTGATCGCATCGATCTTCGGGATGAATGTCGGGCTACCCGGAGGCGGGATTCCCGAGAGTTCGGGCCTCGGAACCTTCCTCTCGGTCATCGCCGTGATGCTCCTGATCGGGATCGCGATGTTCGCTTTCTTCCGGATTAGGCGTTGGCTGTAGCCTGACCCGGATGACCGAGAATCGGATCTGGGCACCGTGGCGCCTGGAATACGTCAAGGATGCCTCCAAGGACATCGAGGAGGAATGCGTCTTCTGCGCCAAGCCGGCCCTCGGCGACGATGAGTCGGCCCTGATCATCCACCGCGGCAAGACCTGCTTCGCGATCCTGAACCTCTACCCGTACACCAACGGTCACCTGATGATCACCCCGTTTGACCACGTCGGACGGATCCAGGACCTGCCGGCCGAGACGACCGCGGAAATGATGGCGATGGCCCAGCAGGCGATGAACCGGCTCGAGGACGTCTACCGTCCCCACGGCTTCAACGTCGGCTTCAACCAGGGACGCTCGGCCGGGGCAGGGGTAGAGCACCACATCCACATGCACATCGTCCCGCGCTGGGGTGGCGACACGAACTTCATGCCGGTCATCGCCGATCACCGGGTGATGCCCCAGTCCCTCGAAGACAGCTACCGGGCGATGGTCGATGCCTTCAGCCCGGAGGATGATTGATGGCCGGGATATTCAAGGCCTACGACATCCGGGGCCTCTACGGGGAGGAGATGGATGAGTCCGACGCACGGCTGATCGGGGCTGCCTTCTGCCGTGTGCTGGCCGAGCTGGCCGGAAAGCGGCCTTCCGATCTCAGGATCGGGCTCGGCAGGGATATGAGGTTGACTGCTCCGGCGATGGCCAGCGCCCTGACCGATGGAATGCTGGGGGAAGGGGCACACGTCCTGGACGCCGGCCAGGTCGGGACGGAGATGCTCTACTTCCTGGTCGGCGAGGAGGGATTGGACGGCGGTGCGATGGTCACCGCATCCCACAACCCGAAGGCCTACACCGGGATCAAGCTGGTCCGGGAGGGAGCCCTCGCCCTGTCCGGAGAGACCGGCATCGGCCAGATCGAGGAGCTGATAACTGACGGACTGGATCTCGGTGACCCCTCCCTCGGCTCACTGGAGGAGGTCGACATCTGGGAGCCCTTCCGGCGCCGCGTACTGGCCTTTGTCGATCCCGGGGCGATCGGCCCCCTGAAGGTGGTGGTCGACGGTGGGAACGGGATGGCCGGTCCGATGGTCGGTCCGATCCTCCGGGAACTCGGGCTGGACCTGACCGAGCTCTACTTCACACCGGACGGCGAGTTCCCCGACCATGAACCGAACCCGCTGCTCGAACGGAACCGTGAGCTGATCTCGAAGACGGTCGTCGAAGTAGGGGCCGATCTCGGTATCGCCTGGGACGGTGATGCCGATCGCTGCTTCTTCATCGACGAGCGCGGTGAGTTCTGTGACGGAGACTTCATCTGCGCCCTTCTCGCCGGGTCCCTCCTGGCCGAGAACCGCGGTGCCACAGTCATCTATGACCCACGGTCCAGCCGAGCCGTCCGTGACACCGTCTTCGAGCTGGGCGGCAGAACCGCCCTCTCGAGGGTCGGCCACGCCTTCTTCAAGAGGCGTATGCGTGAGGAGGATGCGATCTTCGGTGGTGAGGTCTCTGGGCACTACTACTTCCGCGACTTCTTCTCGGCGGACTCCGGGACCATCCCGGCACTGTTGATCCTGCAACTCCTCTCCACAGCTAACTCGACCATGGCCCAACTGATGGACGACTTCCGCTCCCGCTACTTCATCTCGGGAGAGATCAACTCCGAGGTAGCCGATCCGGCCGCCAAGGTCGAGGAGATCAAGGGGCTCTTCGGTGACGGCGACCTCTCGGAACTCGACGGCGTCTCGGTCGACTATCCCGAGTGGCATTTCAACCTTCGGGCCTCGAACACCGAGCCGCTCCTGAGGCTCAACCTGGAATCCCTCCTCTCCCCGTTCCACATGGAAGAGAAGCGGGACGAGATCCTGACGGTCATCCGCGATGGATGAGGCTCGGCGCGAGGAAATCCTCGCCGAACAGAGAGATCGGGGGATCCACTGTCTGCCGGTGCCGACCCCCTTCGCGGTCGGACGGGTCAACTGTTACCTGGTCGAAGCCGATCCCCTGACCCTGATCGATGCCGGGCCAAGGTCGGAACGCTCGCTGGCCGAACTGACCGCGATGATCGAGGCTACCGGCAACCACATCGAAGACATCGGGCTGGTCATCGTCACCCACCAGCACATCGATCACGTCGGTCTGGTCCGTACGGTCGCCGAGAAGGCCGGTGCAGAGGTCGCGGCCCTCGACAAGGCGGTCGGCCGACTGGCCAACTTCGGAAGGGACTTTGCCGCCGAAGACGACATGGCGGTCGAACTCATGGTCACCAACGGGATCGATCCCGAGATCGCCGATGGCCTGCGGGCGGTCTCCAAGACCTTCCGCGACCTCGGCGATACCGTAGATGTGACGATGCCGTTGAGCGACGGCGGCACCCTTCAACTAGGTGACTTGACGTTGGAGGTCTTCCACCGGCCCGGACACAGTCCCTCTGACACGATCTTCCGCGACCCCGAGACGGGCCTCACCTTCGGCGGTGACCACCTCCTGTCCCACATTTCCTCGAATCCCCTGATCTCTCGACCACTGGACGGCGGTCCCGGCAGGACCCGATCCCTGCTCGACTACGAGGATTCCCTCAAGAAGACCCGCGAGATGGATATCTCGGTGATGCTTTCGGGGCACGGCGATCCGATCGATGACCACCGCGGCCTGATCGACAGTCGACTGGCCGCCCAACGGAGGCGATCGAAGAAGATCCTGGACATCATCCGGGAGCGCCCGCGGACGGCTCACGAGGTGGCCGAGGCCATCTGGGGTGACGTCGCCCTGACCCAGGCGTACCTGACCCTCTCCGAAGTCATCGGCCACACCGATGCCCTCGAGCGTGACGGTGAGGTGACTGCCGAGTCCCGGGACGGCCTCGTGGTCTACGCCGCAGCAGAGCAGGCGTGACCGACCGGGGATCCTCCAGGAAACGGGTCCTGGTCGTGGTCAATCCCCACGCCACTACGGTCTCGGAGCGACTCAAAAACCTGGTCGTCTATGCCCTGCAGGGCCGCTTCGACGTCGAGGCCCGCACGACCGAGGACCAGGGACACGCGATCGAGATCGGCCAGGGCGCCCGGGAGGGCGCCTATGACCTGGTCGTCGCCTTCGGCGGTGACGGGACGATCAACGAGGTGGTCAACGGCCTGGCGGGCAGCAGTACCCCGGTGACCTTCCTTCCCGGCGGGAGTACGAACGTCGTCTGCCGAACCCTCGGGATCCCGAATGACGTCGTCGATGCAACCGAGCGGCTCCTCGCCCTGGCTGAAGATCCGCCGATCAGGAAGATCACCCTCGGCCGAGCCGACGACCGCTACTTCCTCTTCTCGTGTGGCGCCGGGATCGACGCCACGGTCGTCGAGAAGGTCGATGCCCGGCCGGACCTGAAGTCGCGCATCGGTCCCTGGTTCTATTCGTGGAAGGCGGTCACCAGCTACTACCGCTCCTACCTGCGGGACCCGGTACTGATCGAGGCCGTGGTCGCCGACAGGTCGGTTCGAGGCCTGACTGCGCTCTGCCAGAACTCCGACCCGTTCACCTACTTCGGTGACCTTCCGGTCCACGTCTGCCCCGATGTCGACCTCGGGGATCCCGAGCTCAGCATGGCCGTTCTCAGGCGGGCCAGCCAGGTCGATACGGCTTCGCTGATCCCGAGACTGCTCTCTTCCCGGCTGGATGCGATCGAGCACCCCCAAGTCGACCATTTCCCAGGGTTCACGTACGCGGAGCTGACCTCGGTGTCACCCGATCCCTCGGGTGAGTTGAGGCCCTTTCCAGTCCAGGTGGACGGTGACTTCATCGGCCGCTTCGAACGACTCACCCTCACCGCCGAACCCGAGTCGCTGACGATCATCGCCTGAAATCGGGGCGGAGGAACCCCACGGGCCTTCCTTGCCCACCCATCTATATTTCCTGTTGTGGCAACGGCCGAACTGACCATACTTCCGATGGGTCGCGAGGGAGCCAGCGTGGGAGACATCCTGGCCCAGGTCGCCGTTCACCTGGCCGGACAGACCGAGGTGAAGTTCGAGATTGGCCCGATGGGTACTTCGCTGGAGGGTGATGTCGGGGACATCCTCGCTCTGGTCGGCGAACTTCAGGAGATCCCACTGGCAGCCGGGCTGCCGCGGGTCTACACCGTTCTCAAGATCGACAACCGGCCGGACTCCGGGCAGACCCTGGAGGGCAAGGTCGAATCGATGGGCAGGGACCTGGAATGACTGGTCGGCCCCGGGTCAGTCCGGGGTGATGCGGTAGGCATCGAATACCGACTCGACCTGGCGCAGCCTGGTGATGCACTGCTTGAGCTGGCCGACGTCACCGACCTCGACGACGAAACGGTTGCGGACCATCGGTGAAGAGGTCGAGCAGGTGGCCCCGAGGATGTTCACTCCCGACTCGGCCAGGCTCCGCGACAGGTCCTCCAGGAGGCGGACCCTGTCATAGGCATCGACCTGGAGCTCGACCCTGAAGGTCGCCTCGTTCTCACCCTCCCAGGACACCTCGACGATCCGGTCGGACTTCTTCCTCAGATCGCTGACGTTCCTACAGTCGGCCCGGTGGACCGTGATCCCGCGACCGAGCGATACGTAACCCGTTACTTCGTCGCCGGGCACCGGGCTGCAGCACTTGGCCAGCCTGAGCGAGACGTTGTCCAGGCCCTCGACGGCAATGCCGAATTCCGAGGCATCCCGCGGTCTCTCCCGCCGAGCTTCCTCGGGCAGCGCCTCGGTCGGATCGGGCTCGATCATCTCGCCGGCCTGGAGGCGCTGCATCAGCTTGGTGGCAACGGTCCTCGCCGAGATCTTGGCCTGGCCGAGAGCGATGTAGAAGTCATCGGCCTTGCGGAAGCCCATTTCCCTCATCACCTCGGCGAGCATCGGCGAGCCGGCGAACCTCTGGGGCGGCAGGTCGAGCTTACGGAGGGCCTTGCCGAGGGCATCCCGGCCCTTTCGCTCCGACTCTTCCCGACTCTCCTCCCGGAACCAGGCCCGGATCTTGTTTCGTGCCCGGCTAGTCCTGACCAGCGATAGCCAGTCCCGCGAGGGTCCGGCCCCCTTCTTCGCCGTGAGGACCTCGACGATGTCCCCGGACTTCAACTGGTAGTGCAGCGGAACGATCTTTCCGTTGACCTTGGCCCCGACACAGCTGTGGCCGACGTCGGTGTGGATCGAGTAGGCGAAATCGAGCGGCGTCGCCCCGGCCGAGAGGTTCTTGACCTCGCCCTTCGGCGTGAAGACGTAGACCTCGTCCTCGAACAGGTCAACCTTGAGGGACTCGAGGAATTCGGCCGGGTCCTGCTCCGACTCGCTCTCGACCAACTGGCGAAGCCAGGCGATCTTCTCCTCCGAGGCTCCCTCGGCTGCCCCCTCCTTGTAGGCGACGTGGGCGGCGATCCCGTACTCGGCAAGACGGTGCATCTCGGCCGTCCTGATCTGGATCTCGAGGGGCCGGCCCTCGGGTCCGATCACGGTGGTGTGCAACGCCTGGTAGAGATTCGCCTTGGGCATTGCGATGTAGTCCTTGAAGCGGCCGGGCAACGGCTTCCAGATCGAGTGGATGACTCCGATCGCCCCGTAACAGTCCTTGACCGAGCCGACTATCACCCGCATCGCGGTCAGGTCGAAGATCTCGTTGAACTCTCGGCCCTTCTTGGTCATCTTGGTGTAGATCGAGTAGAAGTGCTTGGCCCGACCGGCAATCTCGGCCTCGATGCCGACCTTTTCGAGCTCCTCAGTCAAAAAGCCCCCGGCCTCCTCGACGTAGTTTTCGCGCTCGGCTCTCTGCTGGGCGACCAGGTGCTTTATCTCGGCGTACTTGCGGGGATGCAGGCGGGCGAAGGCGAGATCCTCGAGCTCCCACTTGATCGCATGGATCCCGAGCCTGTGTGCAAGGGGGGCATAGATCTCGAGCGTCTCGCGAGCCTTTGACACCTGCTTCTCCTTGGGCAGGGAGCTGAGGGTCCGCATGTTGTGGAGACGGTCGGCGAGCTTGATCAGGATGACCCGTATATCGGAGGCCATCGCCACCATCATCTTGCGGTAGTTCTCGGCCTGGCGCTCATCCCGGCTCTCGAAGGTGATCTCGGTGAGCTTGGTCACCCCGTCGACCAGGTTGCAGATCCGCGGACCGAACTCCTGCTCTATCTCCCCCAGGGTCGCCGAGGTGTCCTCGACCGTGTCATGGAGCAGGGCGGCAGAGACCGTCTCGGTATCGACGCCAAGGCCGAGACAGATCCTGGCGACTCCGACCGGATGGGTGATGAACTCATCGCCCGAGTGGCGGCGCTGACCCCCGTGGTGCCGACAGGCGAAGGTGAACGCCCTGGTCACCTCGGCCTCATCGATGCCCGGTCCCGGCCTTCCGATATCGGACGAGTCCCGGGCTACCGCGAAGAGGTCATCGAGCAGGCTCCGCTGGTGCGGAGTCAGTCCCGCCGTAGGGTCCTCTACCTGTCTGACCGTTTGAGAAATTCGATTTCCTCCCGCTGGAGTTCGATCAGCCGTTGGAACTCACCGGATCGCTCGATATCTACTTCCCCTGAGGATACGCTGCCCAGGTTCCGACCGGAACCGGTCCCTTCGGTGTGGGCAATTCCGGCCTCGACCATGACCTTGACCAGGCGGGCGGCCTCCTCCTGCGCCCTGGGCGCTGAACCGTCATGGGCCAGCGCCTCCCTGAGGGCCTCACCGACCAGC
>JBBAUQ010000075.1:0-7157 GCA_040398125.1 Solirubrobacterales bacterium
GGAGCGGCCTTCGGTAGAGTGATTTTCAAAGCAGGCCAAGGCAGGGACGTCGCGGCCCCATTCGAGCAGGAGCGAAAGGGTGCAAGCCGTAGATGTCAGATAAGTCGTTTGCCAGGGCCGCAACGGGCCCTGTGGGCCGTACCGGGGAAGTTCGTGCAGGGGTGGTTTTCGAGGGAGGCTTTCGCCCCTCGCTACTCCGCTGGTTTGCCCTTTTCGCGGCCATCGCCTCACTCGCGGTAGTCGGCGCGACCGCCCAGTCTGCCGGGGCAGCGATCACCACCTGCACCGGGACCGGTGAGACCTTCGCCGGGGGTGCCGGCATCTCGGCCGATCCCTACCTGGTCTCCAACCAGGCCCAGCTCGAGGCAATCCGGACCTCCACCTACGTCTCCTGCGCCTTCCGGCAGACCACCGACATTGCCCTGACCGGTGCCTGGACACCAATCGGCGCGCCCCAAGTCTTCCCCGTGGACAGAAACTTCACCGGCGAGTACGACGGGAATGGAAAGACGATCTCGGGACTGAACCTAACGGGTGACAACTTGACCTATGAGGGGCTATTCGGATACACGAAGGGCCCCGCGCTCATCACCGACCTTTTTGTCAGGGGCAGCGTGACCTCGAATACGGGTGGATTCGGCCTTGGGGCCATCGGCATGGCCGACTCGGGCACGGTAGTCAGCAACGTCCACGCAGACGTTGACGTCACCGCCACCGCCGGCAGCATCGTCGGCGGCCTTGTGGGCTGGGGACCGGAGGCGACCATCGAGGAATCCTCGGCCTCAGGTGACGTCATTGCCAGCTCGTCGGTCGGAGGTCTCATCGGGCAGCCATACGGTCGGACCTTCGGGGCGCCACCCAGCAGGGCCACGATCACTGATTCATACGCCACCGGCAATGTAACCGGCAGTGCTACCGGTACGGGCATCGGCGGGCTGGTTGGCTCCCTTCAGGGCAATGACAACAGGGTCATCAGGTCCTACGCGACCGGTCAGGTGACTGGCGGCACATCCGGAGGCGGTACCAGTGGAGGGCTGATCGGGCCGCAGGCCGGGGGCACGCCGTACACGGGACTCACTGTGACCGATTCCTTCTGGGACACCCAGACCACCGGGAAGTCCACCAGCGCCAACGGTCTCGGTACCGGCAAGACGACCGCCCAGATGAAGAGCTTCTCGACCTTCAGCGCCGCCACATGGGACATCACCGACGGCTGGTCGGCTGCGACTATCTGGGGGATCTGTGACGGAACCACCTACCCCTTCCTGAGTGGCCAGTACACCTCCTCACCTTGCGGTCCCCCGCCTCCGCCCCCGCCACCTTCCAGCTACGTACTCTCGGTCACCAAGTCCATCTCGGACACCGGCACCGGCACGGTCACCTCGGAGCCGGCAGGGATCAACTGTGGCAACACCTGCGTCAAGACCTATGACCCTGGCACCCAGGTAACCCTGACCGCGAATGCCTCTCCGGGCTCCAGGTTCACCGGCTGGACCGGGGCCTGCACCAACCAGCAGGGCCCCTGCACGCTGAATATGACCTACACCCGCGTGGTGACGGCCCGCTTCACGGCCGTCGATATCCACAGGCTCACCGTGACCAAGCAGGGCACCGGCAAGGGGACAGTCACATCGACCCCGGCCGGAGTCGACTGCGGCACGACCTGCGACTCCCAGTTCTCCCAGTTCAACGACGGGGAAGTGGTGACCCTCGCCGCCTCGGCCGCCCAGGGCTCGACCTTCACCGGCTGGTCCGGGGCCTGCACCGGCACAGCCCCTTGCCAGGTGACCATGGACCAGGCCAGGCAGGTCAGTGCCACCTTCACCGAGGACGTGCCGCCGCCGCCACTTTCTGATGTGAGGATCGAGCTCAACACCGCCAAGCCGGCGACGGTCCCGCCGAGCCGAGCCGTCCAGGCAGTCAAGGTGAGCTGTGAGGGCGATGCCCCCTGCCGGATAGACAGCGCCTCGGCCAAGGCCAAGGCCGGTGGAGGAAGCGAACAGAGTGCACCGGTCACCTTCTCCGCCCAGCCTTTCCCGGCCGGAGCCAGCCAGAACATCCAGGTGACCATCCCCAAGGCCGTCTACGACAAGCTCAAGAAGGGCAAGAAGTCAGGCCTTCTGACCGTGAACGTCCGGGCCCGGGGAACCGAGGGCCCACGGGATGCGACCGTCAAGGTCGGCCTCAAGCGGTAGGGGCCATGCGGGAGTGGTGGGGCGCCCTAGCAATAACCTCAGGTTGGCCGAAAATATCTCTGGTAGCCTCTTCCCTGCCAGGACGGCTGATCAGTATTTGCTAATTCGTAACGGCTAGGTGTTGCTCACGGAGGAGCCGCCAAAGCGCCAGTAAGGGGCTTCGGACAGTGGTTCTTCGCAGGGGAGCAGCAGTATGCAGGGCCAGCTCGGCTTTCTTTCTTCTGATTGCGGCACTCATGGCTGCACTCTTCGCCCTTCCCGCTCGGGATGCTGAAGCAGCCGGCCCGGTTCCCTCCTTCGAGGTGACGGCAGCCGGCCCATCCGTCACGGGACTCCAGAACCCGAACCAGTTGGCAAGTGTCCTGCTCGGCCCCGGTGTCTCGCTGGAACCGGGAACGGAGGCTCTCGTGAACCTGACCGAAGGGGCAGACCTGCCCCCGGCCCCGAACAGCCCCCTGCCGTCCTTTGGCACCTTCCGGGACGGAACCACCGACCTTGGCGTATCCGACGGTCTGATCATCACAGCCAACGCGGCTGCGGCCAGCTTTGAAACACCCAACTTTGCCTCCGGGATTGCCGTAGATCGTGGCTCCGCCAACTTGGTCGGCCCCTTCGCCGATGCCAATGCGCTAGGTGGGGTGACCGCTGCCGCAGGCCTCGGAAGCACCGTCAACAACGCGACCAGCCTGTCGTTCGAGCTCGAGCCACCACCGCAGGGCCAGGGGAGATACCTGAAGTTCGAGTACTCACTCCTGATCACCGAGGCAGGCAGCTGGAACGGTTCCGTCTGGAATGGTGAGGTCTTCGGGTTCCCCGATGGCTTCGCCCTGTTCACAGGGGGTACGGCACCGGGTGACAACTGCGCGGTGGTCCCACAGAGCACCACCTACCTCTCGATGAACACGGCCGGGATAGTGGCGCCCGAGGATGACTTCGCTGATGGCAAGGCCCAGGCGGCGCAGAACCTCCAGCAGCTGATTGCCGGGGGAGCGAATGATGGCATCGCATTTTCGACCGGGGAAACGATCAACGGCATCTGGGGGCCGGGATCCCAGAACGACGATTGGACGGTCCGGTTCCTGACCGTCCCCCTGACCTGTGTCTATGACGCTGCCGCCGAGATCACCGCCGGTGACCCGATACCGGTAGAGATCGTTATCGGCGATCTCAACGACTCCGCCATCCCTCCGGCCGCAGTCTTCAAGGCCAACTCGGTCCGCTGGTCGAACTCCCCGACACCGAGCCAGGAGACGGCACTTACAGTGACCCGATCCGGCTCGGGGGTAGGCACCGTTACCTCCGGGCCGGCCGGGATCAACTGTGGTCAGAGCTGCTCGGCCAACTTCACCTTGAATTCCAGCGTCACCCTGACCGCGTCACCTGCCCCGGGTTCGACCTTCACCGGTTGGTCCGGTGGGGGCTGTTCAGGCACGGCGACGTGTGTCGTGACCATGGACCAGGCCAGGTCGGTCAACGCCAATTTCGTCGCCTCTACCTACGAGCTCTCGGTCAACAAGTCCGTCGCCGACACCGGCACCGGGGTCGTCACCTCTACCCCTTCAGGCATCAACTGCGGCACCACCTGCCAAAAGAGCTACGACCCCGGCACCCAGGTAACCCTTACCGCGACCGCAGACCTCGGCTCCAGGTTCACCGGCTGGACCGGGGCCTGCACCAACCAGCAGGGGCCGTGCACCCTCTCGATGACCGATAACCGCGTAGTCACGGCCCGCTTTACAGCAGTCGACACCTACCGCCTCACCGTGGACAAACAGGGAACAGGCCAGGGCACCGTCACATCGACTCCTGCCGGGATCGACTGCGGCAGTACCTGTGAGTCCTCCTTCAACGATGGGGAGGAGGTAACCCTCACCGCCTCGGCCGCAGAGGGCTCTGCCTTTACCGGCTGGTCTGGGGCCTGCACCGGGACCGCCCCTTGCCAGGTGACCATGGATCAGGCAAGGCAGGTGAGCGCCACCTTCGATCAGGCCATCCCGTCCTATGCCCTTAGCGTCACCAAGCAGGGCCAGGGCACCGTTACCTCCAACCCCTCAGGGATCAACTGTGGCACGGCCTGCGAGGCCTCCTACGAGGGGGGCACCGAGGTAACCCTCACTGCCTCCGCTTCCCAGGGATCCCAGTTCACCGGCTGGTCCGGGGCCTGCACGGGCAGTGGTACCTGCCAGGTGACGATGAGCCAGGCCAGGCAGGTCACGGCAACCTTCACCGCCTCTGAACCACCGAAGCTCTCCATCACCAAATACAGGCCCGGCCCAAGGAGGCTCAACTCCACCAAGATCATCAGGCTGGCTTGGGTCGAGTGTGAGTCAGGCACCTGCCAGATAGATGACGCCGAGGTCTCCTTCAAGGCAAGGGGCAAGGACTTCTCCGGCAGCGCGATCTACTCAGCAGACCCCTTCCAGGCCGGTGAGCGTCGCCTGATCAGCACCCGGGTTCCCGATGCGGTCAACGAGCGCCTCACTTCCAGGAAGTCCGGGTTGGCCATCCTGGACGTGAAGGCATCGGCCAGGAACGGCGAGCTGGAAGAAGACGTATCGAGGACCGTCAGGCAGGGGCTCGTCCGCTGCCCTGACAGCAAGTGCGGCTGACGGTAGAGGTGATTGCCGGGCAGCTTTCGCTGCGCGTCTAAAGAAGCAGCTCGGCTACCTGGACGGCGTTGGTGGCTGCCCCCTTGCGCAGGTTGTCGCCGGCCAGCCAGAGGTTGAGCGTGTTGGGCAGGTCGGGGTCCCGGCGGATCCGGCCGACCAGTACCTCGTCAACTCCGGCTGCGTCCAGGGCGGTGGGGTAGAGGGCAGCGGCCGGGTCATCGACCACCCGAACACCCGGTGAATCGGCCAACAGCTGGCGGCAGTCATCCGGGGAGAGGTCTTCTGCGGTCTCGACGTTGATCGACTCCGAATGACCGGTCACCACCGGGACCCGGGCGCAGGTGGCCGAGATCGCCACCTCGTCACCGAGGTCAAGGATCTTGCGGGTCTCGGCCATCACCTTGCGCTCCTCGGTGGTGTAGTCATCGCCGTCCTTGAAGACCTCCACCTGGGGCAGGACGTTGAAGGCGATCTGGTGGGGGTAAACCTCCGGCGGCGGCGGCTCCTCCCCGGCCAGGACTGCGCTCGACTGGGAGAGCAGCTCCTCGACCGCCCGGTTGCCGGTGCCGGAGACCGCCTGGTAGGAGGAGACGATCAGGCGCTTCAGGCCGACGGCCCGGTGGATCGGGGCAAGCGCCATCATCATCACCATCGTGGTGCAGTTGGGGTTGGCGATGATGCCCCTGTGTTCCCCGGCGGCCTCGGAGTTGACCCCGGCGACCACCAAGGGGACGTCCTCGTGCATCCGCCAGAAGCTGGTGTTGTCAACGACCACGGCGCCGGCCTCGACGAACTTCGGCGCCCAGACCTCACTGACCGAGCCACCGGCCGAGGAGATCAGGATGTCGATGCCCTGGATCGTTTCCTCATCCGGCACCACACAGGTCAGCGTCCCCTCGCCGAAGGGGACCTCGCGGCCGGCCGAGCGTTCAGAGGCGAAGGCGACCACCTCGGTGGCCGGGAACTGGCGCTCTACAAGGATTTCCAGGATGGTCGAGCCGACCGCCCCGGTGGCCCCGAGGACGCCGACCCGTTTCTCGGCGTCGCTCACGGCTTGACGGTCGGCCGGTGCTCGCCGGTCGGGTCCTCGGGCAGGATGGCGTCCTCACCGAGCCCGAAGGCGGTGTGGAGGGCCTTGACCGCGCCCGGGACCTGGTCGGCCGGGATGACGCAGGAGATCTTGATCGGCGAGGTCGAGATCATCTCGATGTTGATCTTCTCCTCACCCATCACCTCGAAGACCTTGGCGGCGACGCCGGGGTGGCTCCGCATCCCGGCACCGACTATGGAGACCTTGCCGATCTGTTCGTCGGTCCGGACCGCGGTGCAGATCGAGTCGGTCAGGCCCTCGAGGACCTCGACCGCGGCCGCCATGTCATCACGGGCGACGGTGAAGGAGAGGTCGGCCAGGGCGTCGTCGAGTGGTTCGTTCTGGATGATCACGTCCACGTTGACGTTGGCCTCGGCCAGGGCACCGAAGATCGTCCCGGCGACGCCGGGCTCATCCTTCACCCCGACGGCGGTCACCCGGGCCTCGTCGGTCGAGTGGGTTACGGCTGTGACTATCGGTCGTTCCATGGTCTCTGACTCCGGTAGTACGAGGGTACCGGGGACGTCCTCGAAGCTGCTCCTACAGTGGATCGGGACGTCATTGTTCCGGGCGTACTCGACTGACCGGAGCTGCAGGACCTTGGCGCCCGAGGCCGACATCTCCAGCATCTCCTCGTAAGACACGGCCGGCAGCTTGCGGGCGTCCGGGACTATCCGGGGATCGGCGCTGAACACGCCGGTGACATCGGTGTAGATCTCACAGACCGAGGCCTCCAGGGCGGCGGCGATCGCCACCGCGGTGGTGTCGGAGCCACCACGGCCGAGCGTGGTGACGTCCTTGCTGTCAGTGGAGACTCCCTGGAAGCCGGCGACCAGGACGATCTGCTCGTCCTCCAGCGCGCCGGCGATCCGGTCTGCCCGGACCTCCATGATCCGGGCCTTGGTGTGGGAGGAGTCGGTGACGATGCCGGCCTGGGAGCCGGTGAGCGACACGGCCCGGTGGCCGAGGTCATTGATCACCATCGCGCAGAGCGCACAGGAGACCCGCTCCCCGGTGGAAAGCAGCATGTCCATCTCACGTGGGTCGTGCCTGTCCGAGATCTCATAGGCCGCGGCGACCAGCTCATCGGTGGTCTTGCCACGGGCCGAGAGCACGGCGACGACCGACTTGCCGGCCTCGCGGGCATCGACGATCCGGGCGGCGGCCCGCTTTATCTCTTCCGGCCCGGCGACCGAGGTGCCGCCGAACTTCATCACGACTATCTCGCCGTTTTTTCCCATCTGCCTGAGGATACGGGTACCC
>JBBAUQ010000076.1:0-572 GCA_040398125.1 Solirubrobacterales bacterium
AGGCCGTGATGGTCGCCCAGCGGATCGGTGAGGCACTACCCGACCAGGCAGCCGTCCTCGGTCCGGCCCCGATGTTCCGCGCCCGGGGGCTCTTCCGTCGGAGGATCCTCGTCAAGACGACCGACCGGACGGCCTCGGTCATCGCGATACGGGATGTCCTGGAGGCGATCGTCACCGGTCGAGAGCTCGGCGGGATCAAGCTGAGCGTCGATGTAGATCCCCAGTAGCGCGGCTTCACTCCCTCGGGGGACGGTCCACGGCGGCTAAACTCGGGACTATGAGCGATGTACCGAACGATGACCAACTGGTCGACGACCTCGACGAGGAGGCGGCCGATGAGGTCGAGGCCAGGCGCAGGCAGGAGGCTGCCCTCGCCCAGATCGTCCAGTTCGGCAACCCCCTGCTGAAGAGTCGCTCATCTGAGGTCGAGGCGGTCGACGACGAGCTCCGCCAGACGATCGAAAAGATGATTCCGCTGATGCACGATGCCATCGGCACCGGTCTGGCCGCCCCGCAGATAGGTGTCCTTCGCCGATTCATCGTCTACCGAGCTGGCTCCGAGAGCGAACCGA
>JBBAUQ010000076.1:582-7099 GCA_040398125.1 Solirubrobacterales bacterium
GAGACCTCGATCGAGGGGTGCCTGAGCATTCCCGGCGTCATCCTTGACATCGAGCGTCCCGCAGAGGCCACGGTGCGAGCCATCGACCCCGAGGGAAACGAGGTGGTGATCGAGGCCTCCGGCCACGAGGCGAGGGTGATTCAGCATGAGATCGACCATCTCGACGGGGTGCTCATCCTCGACCGCGCTAAGAAGGCGCAGCGTCGAGCTGCCCTGAGGGCCTTGAGGCGCGGCGAAACCTACGCGCCGCCTCGCGAGGAGGGGACCGCAGTCAGGGATGAAGTGGCCGATCCGGTCGAGACGGACTGACCTTGTCCGGGGGTGTATTTCTCGGTACCTCGGATTTTGCCTCCGGTGTGCTCGGTCACCTGGCGGAGTCGAGGTTCCGACCTTCCCTTGTGGTCACGCTGCCGGACAGGCCCCAGGGGCGGGGCCGTCGCGAGCTGCCCTCGCCGGTGGCCGTGGCTGCCGCAGAGCTCGAGATCGACCTGATCAAGAGCCAGGACGTGAATCGCGAGGCGGATCGGGAGATGATCAGGGCCCACAGCTCGGGACGGGACGCGATCTGTGCCTTCGGGCAACTGATTCGTGAACCCCTGCTGAGTGAGGTACCGCTGCTGAACGTACACCCGTCCCTGCTGCCGAGATGGCGGGGGGCGGCACCGATCGAACGGGCGATCATGGCCGGTGACCTCGAGACCGGCGTCTGCATCATGAAGTTGACCGCCGGGCTCGACTCGGGCCCGGTCGCTGTCTGTGAGGAGGTGGAGATAGGTCCCGAGGAAGACTTCGGCTCCCTCTCTAGCCGGCTTGCAGACCTCGGAGGACGGCTCTTGATCCAGACCTTCGAGGCCCTTGCCGAAGACCGGGTCGAGTGGACCGAGCAGCAGGAAGACCTCGCGACCTACGCCGAAAAGGTCGAGGCCGTTGACCGTGATGTCGACCTCCGTGAAGACGCGCAGGCCTGCCACGACAGGGTGCGGGCCCTGACACCGCACATCGGCGCCCGCCTGGAACTCGCCGGCGGTGAGCGGCTCGGTGTCCTGCAGACCGGGGTCGTATCCGATTCCTCGCTCGCCCCGGGCCAGGCCGAAGTGGTCGATGACCGTCTCCTGGTCGGCTGTGCCGAGGGAGCCCTGGAGCTCATCGAGGTTCGGCCGCCCGGCAAGAAGGAGATGGAAGGTGCCGCCTTCGTCCGGGGAAACGGGCTTCCCCGGACGGCACTCGCCGATGGGTGAGCTGACACCGGAGCGGGCGGTCGCGGTAGCCGTCCTGAAGAGGACCTTCGAGAATGGCGAGTTCACCGAAGTCGCCTTCAGGGATGAGGCCGAACGGCGCTCCCTGACCGGCAGGCAGCGAGCGCTTGCCCAGTACCTATCGTTCGGGGCGGTCCAGCGTCGGGGCACGGCCGACACCATCCGTCGCGAGTTCAGCCGCAGGTCGGGTCCCGAACCGGACCCGGGGGTGGTCGCCGCGATTCGTCTCGGCATCTTCGAGCTGCTCTTCGCTGACGGGATCCCCGATCACTCTTCGGTCGACCAGGCCGTTGAAGCAGCGAGAGCCAACGACGGCGGGAGGCGTGCGGCCGGCTTCGTCAACGCCATACTCAGGCGGACGATCAGGGAGCGGGACCAGTTGAGGGGCCGGCTGGCGGACGATGCGACGCCGGAAGCAGCCGTTTTCGCCCACTCGGTGCCGAGCTGGATCGTCTCCATGTGGTGGGAGGAGCTCGGTCCCGAGCTCGCCCGGACAGCCCTCGCCGGATCCAACCTGCCGGCCGAGCGAGCCGTTCGGGCCAATACCGAGAAGATCGAGCCGGCCGCCCTGGTCGAGGCACTGGGCGATGACCTCGAGGTGGTCCGGCCCGAGGGGGACTGGCCCCTCGCTCCCGGCGAACTCCTGCTGACCAGTGGCAACCTCTCCCGGGCCGAGGCCCTGGCCCGGGACGGTCTGTTGGTGATCCAGTCGCGCGGCTCGGCAGCGGTCGTCGAGGTCCTCGACCCCCAGCCGGGCGACCGGGTACTGGATCTCTGCTCGGGGCCGGGAATCAAGACCGGCCAGCTGGCATGTCGGGTCGGCCCCCACGGAAACGTCGTTGCCGTCGAACCCGACCCCGATCGGGCAGCCGAGGTCGGCCGGCAGGTCGAGCGGCTCGGGTACCACAACACCCTGGTCATCGAGGCCGACGGCACGAATACAGAGATCCTCGGCACCTTCGACAAGGTGCTGGTCGACGCCCCCTGCTCCGACCTCGGGACGATGGCCTCGCGGCCGGATGTCAGGTGGCGCAAGGAGCCGTCGACGATCGAGCGGCTGGTACCCCTCCAGGCGGAACTGCTGGACCGAGCCGTCTCCTGCCTGGCGCCTGACGGTCAGCTGGTGTACTCGACCTGCACCATCTCCCGACGGGAGAATGCCGAGCAGGCCCAGGCGGCAGCGGAACGCAACGGGCTGGTGATCGAAGACCTGGGTGAAAGGTCGCCACACCTGGCGGACCCCACTGATTCCCGCTTCCTCCAGATGGTTCCGGGGCGTGAGGAGACGACCGGCTTCTTCATCGCCCTGTTCACCAAGGGGCACGATCGTCAGTCGGCCGACCGAGCCTGAATAATGAACTCGTGGAAGTAAGTGGAAACGAACCCGGCTCTGAATCTTTCGGCAGGCGCGCCTCCTGTCCCGAGTGCGGTGAACCTTGGCTCAGGCCGACCCAGCTGCCGGGCCGGCTCCGCTGCGTCTTCTGCCTCCACCGGTTCGAGCTGGTGTCCCAGTGCCCGGAGTGCGGCGCCCACCAGACGATCGTCCGGATGAGTGCATCAGAGGACATGAAGTGTCAATCCTGCGACGGCTCGATGCTCAAGCCGGTATGAACGAAAAGGCCACAACAGCGGATCTGCGGCAGGCCTTCGAGGGGATCCAGGTTGCCCCGTCACTGCTCTCGGCCGATTTCTCGAAGCTCGACTCGGCGGTCGGTGAGGTTCTTGCGGCAGGCGCCCGGGTCATTCACTTCGACGTGATGGATGGCCACTTCGTACCGCCGATCACGGTGGGCCCGGTGGTGCTGGCCTCGATCGCCGACCAGGTCCATGAAGCCGGTGGCGTGGTCGACGTCCACCTCATGGTCGAAAGACCAGAGGCCCAGTTCGCAGAATTTGCCCGAGCCGGAGCCGACTCGATCACCTTTCACCTGGAGGCCACCGATCACGCCCACAGGGCGATCGAGGGGATACATGAACTCGGCTGTCTGGCCGGGGTGGCCATCAACCCCGGTACGCCGGTCGACTCGATCGATGCAGTCGCTTCAGCCTGTGACCTGATCCTGATGATGAGCGTCAACCCCGGTTGGGGTGGACAGAAGTTCATCGAGGGATCACCGGAGCGAATCGGGGCGGCTCGCGCTCTGTCTGGCGAGGCCCTGATCGAGGTCGACGGCGGGATCACGGCCGAGACAGCCGGTCCGGTGGTGGCTGCCGGGGCGACCCTGCTGGTTGCCGGGTCGGCCGTCTTCGGGGCCGACGACCCGGCCCGGGCATACGAGGAGATACTCGCGGCGGCCCTCGAGGCCTCGCCCGCTAAGAACTCCTAGGGCGTTCCTTCCTCCAGCCCGGCCAGTTTGGTCTCGATCTGTTCGCTGGTTCCCTCCAGGGGGAGATCGGCTTCGATGCCGCGTGGCTTCCGGTAGATCAGGACCAGGGAAAGCAGGAGGATCAGGGCCGTAAGGGTGAAGCCGATCTCTACCCGAAGATTGCCGTTCTGGATCAACGGGATGAGCGTCCAGGCTACGAAGAAGACGGCGCAGGAAATCCACCGGATACCGACGCGCCTGGCCTGTCCCTGTGCCAGGCAGGCCTGGTTGATGGTCACGGCCGCGAGGTAGAGACCCATTCCGGCCGTCACCAGGAGCAGGTCGACACGGGCGTAGGAGAACTTGTCCGAGAACGCCAGCTGCATCAGTTGGGGGCCGGCCAGGATCACGACCAGGGCGGTCAGGGCGGTGAAGGCCGCCACGCCTCCGAGGACGGCCCGAACCGAGCGGTGGAATTCGGCCTCGGAACCCTCGGCCGTGCTGTGGTGGAGGGCTGTCAGGTGGGGGAGGATGCTGGTCGAGATCGCCTGGAAGAGCTGGAGGGGCGCCCGGGCGATCATCAGCACGTTGAAGATGAAGCCGGCCGCGGCGATTCCCTCGATTCCGCGAACTACGAGTGGGCCGGCATTGAGGAAGACCTGCTCGGAAAACATCACCAGGAACACTGAACCGACGAACCCGGCCCCGCCAACCAGTGACATCTCGCGATCACCCTCGGTCTTCGGGGAGGTCCCGGTGGTCTCCTGGATCTGTCTCCGGCTGCGCTTGGTGATCGCGAGGGGGACGACCATGAGGCTGAGGAAGGGTGCAACCACTATTCCGAGGGCGATGATCGACTGCCCCGAGAGGATGCCGAGGGCGACCACCGCAGCGAACATCGTCCTGATGAAGGACTCGGACAGGATGAGGGATGTGAACAGCCCGAACTTCTGCAGCCCGGCCAGGTAGCCACGGGCGAAGTAGCTGGCCGCGTAGAAGAGCACCGCCCCGAAGAAGACCCAGTAGATCTCGGAGTTTCCGCCGAACAGACCCTGCTCCAGCGGCCCCTTGAGCAACAGCGCCAGGGCGGCAAATGCGACGGCTAGGACGGACTGGATGCGGGCTCCCAGCTTGACCGGGCCAACTTCCGAGCGACCTTCCTCGATGTTCTCTGAAATCTGCCGGGAGAGGAGCTGGTCGACCGGCCGGTAGAGGGTCGACACGGTGATGAAGACTGCTGACCAGAGGACTGTCAGCTCCCCGTACTCGACGGGATCGAGCTGGTAAGCGGCGATGAAGAAGTAGACGTAGGTTAGAAGACCGGTGAGGCCGACTCCGATTGTCAGCAGGCCGACCCGACGCCCGTACTCACGCGTTCCCTTACCCTGCGGCTCGTCGCCGGTATCGGCCTCGGACCCCAAGGTGAATCAGACCGGGGTCCGGTCCGGTCGCTTCGAGCCCTCGCTGGCCGATTCGACTCCTACCTCGAGCTCGACCCGGCGGATTCGTTCGAAAACCCGCTGCGTCATCACCCGCTGTCCGGCGAGGATGTCGCCGATGATCCCGAGGGCAAACAGCTGGACTGCGGCGATGAAGAGCACCGCCCCCAGAAGCAACGACTGGATGTGGCCGTCCCTGTCGCCGTTGGCTATCCAGTCGTAGAGGAACGGGGTCCAGGCCCCGAGTGCCGCGACCAGCGCGACCAGAGCGAGGATCGAAAAGACCTTGAGCGGTTCGTAACGGGTGTAGATCCGCAGGATCGCCAGTCCGTTACGCCGTACGTAGGTCGAGGTGGAACCGAACAGGCGGGATTCCCTGGTCTTCGGATTGGTCCCGACCGGCACCTCCTCGACCGCGATCCGGGTCTTGCCGGCCTGGATCAGGCTTTCGAGGGTGTAGGTGAAGTTGTCGACCACGAGGAGCTGCAGTGCCGCCTCACGGCTGTAGGCGCGAAAGCCGGAGGTCGAGTCGGTTATGCCAGCTCCCGAGAGACGCCTCACCACCCAGCTGCCGAGCCGCTGTAGTGCTTTCTTTGCCGGTGAGAAGTGCGATATCCCCTGAACGTCCCGGTCGCCTACGACCATCTCGGCCCGGCCCTCGAGGATCGGTCGAACCAGCTCGACCACGTCGGCCCCGCGGTACTGGTTGTCGGCGTCGGTGTTGACGATGATGTCTGCACCGAGCTTCAGACAGGCATCGAGTCCGGCCTGGAAACCGGTTGCCAGGCCGCGGTTGTTTGGCAACCGAAGGATGTGATCGACGCCACATTCCTGGGCTACCGCGACGGTTGCATCGGTCGACCCATCGTCGATCACCAGGGTTTCGAGTTCGTCCACGCCCTCGATAGCCCGCGGCAAGTCAGCCAGGGTTGCCGGCAGGGTTTCCTCCTCATTGAGGCAGGGAATCTGAATGATGACCTTCATCCGTCAAGATTGTCACATGGCAGACGGCCAACATTCGGAAGAACTCGGCATATGGGACAGGGCCATGCAGTTGGCCGCCCAGGGCCGCGGCAGCACCAGCCCCAACCCGACCGTGGGGGCCGTGATCGTGCGCCAGGGCGAGATCATCGGGGAGGGTTGGCACCGGCGAGTCGGTGAGGCACACGCCGAACGGGAGGCCATTGCCGATGCCGAGTCTCGCGGGCACGAGGTAGCCGGTACAACGATGTACGTGACCCTCGAGCCCTGTGCCCACGAGGGCAGGCAACCGCCGTGCTCGGAACTGCTCGTCGAAAAGGGGCTCGCCGAGGTGGTGATCGGCTGCCCCGACCCGAGTCCGAAGACGGCCGGCCTCGGACCGAGCCAGCTCCGCGAGGCCGGAATCAGGGTCAGGGAGGCCGACGGCGAAGTGGCCGATCGGGCCCGCCTTGCCGTTCAGGACTTTCGCAAGCACGTCCTGACGGGCAAGCCATTGGTCACCCTGAAGATGGCGATGAGCCTCGACGGCAGGGTC
>JBBAUQ010000077.1:0-7048 GCA_040398125.1 Solirubrobacterales bacterium
CGGCGACCATCAGCAGGAAGAAGAACATCAGCACCTCTTCATGGGACAGCTTCTCGCCGTCGACCTCTGCCTCGATGAAGGCCGTGGTCAGGTCATGCATCGGGCACTTCTCACGCTCGGTGACCATCGCATCCACGTAGGGGATGAACTCCTCCAGGGCGACCATCAGGTCAGAGAGGTCGGGGACTAGCCGCGGGTCCTCGAAAGCCGAGGTCCGGTTGGTCCAGTCGACCAGCTGCTCGGCATCCTCCCGGGGCACGCCGAGCATGTCGCCGATCACCATCGCCGGCACATGGATGCCGACGTCCTGGACCAGGTCGAGCCGGCCGTCGGGATGCTCCTCGATCGCCCGGTCCCAGACCAGGTTGATGATCTCCCTCATCCGGTCGGCGTGGTCCAGTGCCTTGCGCGGCGTGAACTCGCGCTGGACCAGTGCCTTCAGCCGGTCGTGGCGGGGCGGGTCCTGGGTGATCATCATGTTCGCCGCCAGGTCCATTGGATCGGGTGCCCCGGGCTCGGCGGCAACGCTGTTGACCAGCATGATGCTCCGCTCCGAGGAGAAGGTCTCCCAGTCACGACCAACCTCCGCGATGTCGTCGAACCGGACCACTGACCAGAACCCCTCCTCGCGGGGAAAGTCCCCAAGGGGTGAGAAGTGGAGGTCGCGATCCCGGAGTTGACGGAACACCTCGTGGGGAGGGCCTTCCTCCCAGAGGGCCATATCGCTGACATCGAGGTCGGCCAGCTCAACTTCGGCAGTCGGTGTCAATTCCTCTCCCCTTCACTCTCACTCGCCTTACCGATGAGAATAACCAGAGTGGAACATCTCTGTCAAGTGGTTCATTTCAGACTTTACGGGACTGCGTTTCATCATGGCCTAGGATGGGACCGTGACTAATGAAGAGGCGACAGAGCCCGGCGTGACGACGGTCTTTCGGAAGGCATCCCCGGAGGATGCACTGGACCTGGCCCGGGCACGCTTCCTCGAGGGTCGGCGAATCGAGATGCGTTCCCTCGCCGAAGACCTGGGCATCGGCAGGACCACCCTCTACCGCTGGGTCGGTGAGCGCGATGAGCTGATCGAAGAGGTGTTGACCGGGTTGGTCGACGAGTGGTTCGAGGCAGTCGAGGGCCAGGTATCCGGTGCCGGGCGGGACCGCCTGATCGAGATCTTCAACCGGTTCCTGGAAATCGCCTCGGCCTCCTCGCCAGTCAGCGACTTCGCCAGCCGTGAACCGGCGCTGACCATGCGCCTCCTGCTGGACCGTCAGGGAAAGGTGGCGATGCGGTCCAAGGAGCTGATCTCACAGCTCTTCACTGAACACCTGCCTGACCGTGAGGTACCGGAGAACATCATCGACGCAATCGAGATGAGCACCGCGGCCCTGGTCTGGGCCAACATCGCAACCGAGCGCGAGCCGGACATCGAGGGAGCGATCTCCCTCACCGAGACCCTGATCGACGTCTGCCCGCCGAGGAGGTAACCGGGAGCCCTCCGGTGCCGCCGTCGGTTTGAGGGGATCCGGTCGGCAGGTGTCGGCAGGGGGAGCTCGAGTCCCGGCAGGTGGCAAGATTGGGGTGCCCCCGTAGCTCAGCTGGTTAGAGCTGCAGGCTTTTAACCTGTGAGTCGTCGGTTCGAATCCGACCGGGGGCATTCCGTCCCCAAGTCCGTAAGGAGCACGGTGGAGCAGCCAGACCCGGCCGAATCGGAGCCGTTCGAGGAGAAGGTCGACGGAGAGGACTACCTCTTCCTCTGTCGCCTGTTCGGTGACGAGGACGAGGCCAACGCCGTCTACCGGGAGGTGACCGAGCTGACGGCCGAGACCTGGCTCTCGGCGATGCTGATCGCCGAGCCGACCCTGGGCGAGGAAGGGGGGATCCTGCTCTTCGGGACCGACAGGAACGAGCTCGAGCGTTACGGCTCGGTACTGGATGGGAAAGGGACGCCCTACCGGTCCCAGTTCATGGTCGAGGCGGCCCAGCACCGCAAGTGGATACTGGACACCAAGGGCATCGCCGAGGGCCTGACCACCACGGCCTCCGCCCTGGACGATCTGCCGATAGACCGCCTGCGCTAGAGCTCGGGCAGGCCCTCTTCAGTGGTCGAGGCGTCGGCGTAGAGCCGGGTCGGGATCCGGCCGGCAAGACGGGCACCGTGGCCTGCCTCCACTGCGTGGCGCATCGCCCGGGCCATCAGGACGGGGTCGGCCGCCCGGGACACCGAGGAAGCCAGCAGCACGGCGTCGCACCCCAGCTCCATCGCGAGGGCCGCATCGGAAGCAGTGCCGATCCCGGCGTCGAGGATCACCGGTACCCCGGCCCGCTCGACGATCATCGAGATGTTGTACGGGTTGCGTATCCCGGCCCCGGAGCCGATCGGGGACCCGAGCGGCATCACGGCCGCACAGCCGACCGCTTCGAGCCTACCGGCCAGCACCGGGTCATCGGTCGCGTAGGGGAGCACGGTGAAGCCCTCGCCGACCAGGTCCTCGGCCGCCCTGAGCAGTTCCGGCCCGTCGGGCATCAGGGTGCGGTCGTCCCCGATCACCTCGAGCTTGACCCACTCGGTCCCGAATGCCTCGCGGGCGAGCCGGGCGGTCTTGACCGCGTCCCGGGCCGTGTAGCAGCCGGCCGTGTTCGGCAGGATGAACAGCCCGAGGCGCTGGATCACCTCGATGACCGAGCCCTCGGCCTCGGGATCGAGCCTTCGCAGGGCAACCGTGACTATCTCGGTACCGGACTCGGCAAGGGCCCCTTCCATCACCTCGAGTGATCGGAACCCGCCGCTACCGACGAAAAGTCGTGAGCCCCACTGCCGGCCGCCCAGCTCCCAGGTGCCGGAGCCACCCTGGATCGCCGTCACGACCTCGATCGCCGTGCCCTCCGTGATCTCCGTCGTCGGCCACTCGGCCCTCGGCACGACGTCGCCATCGACCGCCACGGCCAATCCCGGACTCTCGGGCTGACGGCCGAGCTCGACCAGCAGCCCGGCGACGGTCAGGCCCCGACTGACCTCGCGCTCCTCACCGTTCAACCGGATCACGACCCTGCTCATCTGACCCCGGCCCTGACGCGATCGGTGAAACGCGAGGGATCGGCCGGCTCCATCCCCGGGGGGCTCTCCCCGTCCCGGGCGATCATCTCCCCGACCGCCCGGGCCGTGAGCGGGGTCAGGAGGACCCCGTTGCGGTAATGACCCGTTGCGTAGACGAGGCCGGCCAGGTCACGGGAACGCCCGACGATCGGCAGGTTGTCCGGGGTCCCGGGCCTCAGTCCGGCCCGGGCCCCGATGAAACCGAGCTCGGCCACTTCGGGAAGCAGCCGATATGCCTCCCGCAGCAGCTCATGGACACCGCCTGCCGTAACGCCCCGGTCGAAACCCTCTTCCTCCACGGTCGCCCCCACCACCAGCCTCCCGTCAGGTCGTGGCACCACGTAGACCCTTTCGGAAGCAATGATCCGGCCGGTGACCGGGTCCCCGGGCTCGCCGGCCAGCTCGACCACCTGGCCCTTTACCGGCCTGACCCGGGGCCTGAGCGGTGCTTCGAGCCACTCGAGCCTGCCCGAGTGGGCACCGGCGGCGATCACCACCGTTCCGGCCTCGATTCGCTCACCGCCGGCGAGGCGGAGGGCCCTCACTGATCCCGAGCCGATCTCCATGCCGACGACCTCGGCTCCCCTGGACACCGGCACGCCCTTCGAGTGAAGGTAGCTCCCGAGCGCCTCGAGCAACAGGCGCGGGTCGACCGAGCCGTCGTCCTCGGCGAAGACGGCCCCGCGCAGCGCCGGGTCGAGACCCGGTTCGAGTTCCCGGGCGCGACTCGGCCCGAGCCAACTCGACCTGAGCCCGGACTCGACCTGGAGGTCGAGCATCCGGCGCATCTGGGCAACCTCATCGGAATCCATCGCCACGTGGAGTCCCCCGGCCCTTCCGTAGCCCGTCTCGAGACCGGTCTCGGCTTCGAGCTCGGCGACGAAACCGGGGTAGAGCCCGGCCGAGCCCAGATTCATGCCGAGCAGGCCGGCTTCCCCGAAGTCGAGCTCCCCGACCGGGGCGAGCATGCCGGCAGCCACGTAGCCGGCGGCGCTGGAGGCATCGGGGCTGCGGTCCAGCACGACGGTGTCGATGCCCCGGAGCTCCAGCTCCCGGGCGACGGCCAGCCCGATCAGGCCGGCACCGACCACGACCACCTCGGTCGCGGTGGGCAGGTCGACGAAATCGGTGTCGGTCGGTGCGCTGATCGGCTGTCCTCCTGGACGCCTGCGGGCCGACCCTTCCTTCGCCGGGACCAACCGGATCAGGTTCAGGCGGTCGGCGGCCGTGTCGCCGCCCTCTCAGCCCGATCGCATTTCCGGGCTCCCGCAGGTTCGACTCCGATCCTACCGGGGAACGGCCAGTGGACCGACTGGACCGGGCTGGGATACTTCCCGGGATGGGTTACGGAACTGCCCAGGGAATCGGCGCGCTGAGACGGGAGCGCCTGCGAACGGCGCGGCTCTACTTCGTCTGTGAGGCGCTGCCGAACGGCGAGGAGCCGGAGCCCCTGCTGAGGGCAGCCCTCGACGGCGGCGTGGACATCATCCAGCTTCGTGACAAGTCCGAGTCCAAGGAAGTGATCGAGCGCTCGGCCCAGACCTTCAGGCGGCTGGCCGACACCTACTCGGTCCCCTTCCTCCTCAATGACGACCCCGACCTGGCGATCCAGTGCGGGGCAGACGGCGTCCACGTCGGGCAGGACGACGTCCCGGTGGCCGAGGCCCGGGCAGTGGTCGGCGACGATCTGCTGATCGGCCTCTCGACCCATTCGGAGCAGCAGATCCGGGAAGCAGAGGGCGCCGACTACATAAGCGTCGGGCCGATCTGGCCGACTCCGACCAAGGAGGGCCGACCGGCGGTTGGACTCGAACTGGTGCAGTTCGCCGCGCGGACCGTCCCCGGCCCCTTCTTCGCGATCGGCGGGATCGACACCGAAAACGTCTCCGAGGTACTGGCGGTCGGCGCTCGGCGCCTCTGCGTGGTCAGGGCCATCCGCGACTCCAAGGACCCCGCCGCGACTGCTGCCTCCCTCAGACGGGCCTTCGCAGCGGTGGGTGACGAGGTGGCCCCCGGTGCCTGACCGGCCGGATCGAGAGGACGGGGAGGACGGCCGAGACAGGATGGCTGCCGGCTACTCACGGGCCGAGGAGAAAAACCGCCAGGTTCGGGAGTCGCTCGAGCCGCTCGCCCCGGGAGAGCGCCCGGGGGCCGTGACGGCCGGGGCGATCTTCGCCCTGATCGTCGCCCTGATCTCCTGGGTCTCGGTCGCGGTCGCCGTGTTCACCGGCGCCGAGATCGACGGCTCCCGTCCCAACGTCGCCCAACCGATCGCGGTCGCCGTGGTGATGAGCCTTATGGCCTGGGGGATGTGGCGGGCCAGGTACTGGGCCGTGCTCGGCTTCCAGATGCTGTTGGTCCTCTTGATGGTTGCCCTGATCATCGGCATGGTCATCGCCGGAAGCTGGACGCTGTTCGCCGGGAACCTCGTCCTGCTGGTCCTCCTCGGGACCCTCTTCTTCTTCATGGTCAAGGCGATGGCACGCATTCAGATGCCGGAGCGGCCCTCGGCAGACTGAACCCCGGACTTCGTCCGATCGGGCCGCACCGTTCGCTTTCGGCCTTCCGATAACCTCGCCGGACATGGCAGAAGAGTCCTTCGACCTGATCATCATCGGTGGCGGACCGGGCGGCTACCCGGCCGCAATCCGGGCGGCACAGTTGGGCCTGAAGACCGCGGTGGTCGAGCGTGACAAGCTCGGCGGCAGGTGCCTGAACTACGCCTGCATACCGGCGAAGACGATGCTGCACACGGCCGAGGTCCTCGACGATGCCCGCCATAGCGAGGCGATCGGGGTCAAGGTGAGCGGGGCCGAGCTCGACTGGGATGCCCTCGGTAAGAGGAGGTCCGAGGTTTCGGCCGGACTCGCTTCAGGGGTCGGCATGCTGCTCGACAAGAACAAGGTCACGGTGATCGAGGGCGAGGGCAGGCTCACCGCCGAGGCCGACGTCCAGGTGGGCGACCGGGTATTCGGGGCCGGCAAGGTCATCCTCGCCACGGGCTCGGTCGCGGTACCGATTCCCGGGGTCGAGTTTTCCGACAGGGTGGTCGACACCTGGGGGGCGTGGTCCCTGCCGGAGCAGCCGGCCACCATCGCCGTGGCCGGCGCGGGGGCATCGGGCTGTGAGATCGCCTCGGCCTACATCCGTTACGGCACCGAGGTGAAGCTGATCGAGATGATGGACCAGATAATGCCGAGTGAGGAGCCCGACATCGCCCGGGTCCTCGAGCGGCGGTTCAAGAAGCAGGGGATCGAGATCTCGACCGGCACCGCAGTCGAGAACGTGGTCGAGGGCAAGGATTCGGTCAAGTTCACCTACGGCGACAAAGAGGCCGAGGTCGATTACCTGGCGATCGCCGGAGGCCGGCGACCCGACGTCGATGCCCTCGGCCTGGAGGAGGCCGGGGTCGCCCTTGGCGAGGACGGAAGGATCGCGGTCGATGAACTGCAGCGAAGCTCCAACCCGTCGGTCTACGCGATCGGTGACCTCGTCCGGGGTCCGGCGCTTGCCCACAAGGCTTCCGAGGAGGGGATCGTCGCGGCCGAGGACGCCGCCGGCCAGCCAACCCACCCGATCGACCTCGCCCTGATTCCCAGAGCGACCTTCTGCCATCCCCAGGTGGCCAGCGTCGGGGTCACCGAGGCCGAGGCAAAGGAGTCCGGCCTCACGGTGAAGTCCTCCAAGTTCAAGCTCGGCGGGGTCGGGGCAGCCGCCATCTACGACGACCGCGACGGCCTGGTAAAGCTGGTGGTCGATGACGCCTACGGCGAGGTTCTCGGTGCCCACATAGTCGGCAACCGGGCCTGCGACATGATCTCGGAGCTGGTCAACACGATGGCCCTCGAGGGCGGGTACCAGGAATTGAGCCGGATCGTCCATCCGCACCCGACAATGTCAGAGGCGATCCTCGATGCAGCCCGGGCCGTGGACGACTGGGCAACCCACGCCTGA
>JBBAUQ010000078.1:0-6936 GCA_040398125.1 Solirubrobacterales bacterium
GACGTTTCGTGCCTTACCCAGGTGCCGGGTGGCCGGGTGTGGGCCGGGGGGCAGGGTGTTGTCGGCATGGGGTGCGTGGTAGTCGACCTGGAGGAACAGGGGGCGGTCGACCTCCCTGATCTCATCTGCTGCCAGGCGGGTCATTCGGTCGGTGTGGTGGTTACAGATCACACCCCCGACTTCCGGTGTGTCGACCCGGCACCCGGCCGGGTCGATGTCCCGGGTCGCGGTGTAGAAGGGATCACCGAACGGACCCTGCATGTCACCCTGTGCATCTCCCTCGACGACTTCACCGTTTCGTTCGACACGTACCAACTGGCTGTAGCCATAGAAGCTCCTGGTCGACTGGTCGGTGGCATCGGTCACCCAGGTATTCCACCCTGGGGGTATCTCCAGCGGGTGGGGCCAGATACTTTCGCGGTCGTAGCGGTTGAGGAACTTCCCGAAATGGGCGGTGTGGTAGCCGCCATCCTGCAGCATCGTCGCCAGGTTGCGGTCGATGATCTCCCGGTCCTGCCAGCCAGGCCAGCCGCCGAACTCGCCCTTGTTACCGACCACGCCGCTGTTCCTGCCGTACTGGCCCGAAAGAAGGGCCGAGCGCGATGGTGAGCAGAGGGGGGTCGAGTTGTAGTGGTTGCGAAAGGAGGCCCCCTGGTCAGTGATCAGACTCTGCAGCCTGGGCATGGCCGGCCTTCCGTCTGCCAGTACCGGGCCGAGCAGGCTCCTCGGCATGTCGTCCACCTGGGCCAGCACGATGTTCGGCCTTGCGTTGGCGAGGGCCTCGCCGGTGAAGGCGAACAGTCCGGCCGCCACCGTGCAGACCAGCCCGAGTATCTGTTGGAGCCTTCTCACCTCGAGGCCCGTTCCTTGTCGGTAGGCCGGCCAGCTGGACGGGCATGATCGGTCGTCCCGAGGCGATCGCCGGGGCGCGACTTGGCTGTCACCTTTTCCTGTCGCATCGGTTTCTATTCCTGCCCGCCGGCGCGTTCTGCTGCGGCCGGGAGGCCGCCGAGGGGTCGAACGAGACCGGGCCGGAGGAGGGCGCTCGAGCCTCTAACCCGTCGGTCGGCCGAGAGTAGCACCGGCCGGACTCTCTTTTTCCCATCCGCCAGGCCCGGCAGGATGACGGTCGTGACCCTGCTCCTCGTCTCGATCGCCGGGGCCGCCGGGGCTGCGGCCCGTTACGGGATTTCGAACCTGTTCCACGGTGATTCCCTGCCCTGGGCGACCGTCGGGATCAACGTGGTCGGCTCCTTCCTGCTGGGCGTTCTAGTGGTCTTGCCCTGGGACTGGATCGGGCCCGAGGCCAGGGTTGCCCTCGGGGTCGGCCTGCTCGGCGGCTTCACCACCTTTTCGACCTTCTCGGTCCAGGCCGTCCTGGACTTCGAGGCCGGCCTGCCGCTCAGGGCCTTCGCCTATATCGCCGCGTCGGTTCTCCTCAGCCTCGGGGCGGCGGCAGTCGGGTACTTCGGCGCCAGGTCACTGCTCGCCTGAGCCCCTGCCGTCCTTGTCGGTCTTCCGGCCGCGGCGCTCCGGTCGCCAGGAACGGATCTGGGTTCGCAGGTCGGTCAGACCCTCCTGGCGGACGATCATCTCGAGTAGATCGCCTTTCTCGATGACCGTGTCACCCCGGGGCAGAATCGCCTTGTTCTTCCGGAGGATCAGGGTGAGAAGTGCATCCTTGGTCAGGTGGAGGTCGGCGACCCGGCTTCCAATGATCCGGTCCCCTGACCGGACGTTGAACTCGATCGTCTCGGCACCGAGGCGGTGGATCGTCGCCTCCGGGGTGATCGGCGTCGGGATCGCCGACTCATTCGTCGCCACGCCCAGTCTCTGGGCAATCGGGGTAATGGTCACACCCTGGAGCAGGGTCGAGACGATCACTGCGAAGAAGACGATGTTGAACAGGTCCAGCCCTGCAGTCACCCCCTCGACTATCGGGAAGGTCGCTAGGACGATCGGGATTGCCCCTCGGAGTCCGGCCCACCCGAGCATCAGGCGCTCCGGGGGTGTGAACCCGAATCCGGTAGTAGCCACCCAGGTGGCCACCGGGCGGGCGATGAAGACGATCAACAGCCCGAGCGCCAGCCCTTCCAGGGCTACCCCGGGCAGCTGGTCGGGGAAGACGAGCAGGCCGAGCATCAGGAACATCCCGACCTGGGCAAGCCAGGCCAGGCCACCGTGGAAGCTCTCGATCGTCCTGAGCGCTGGATCCCTCGGGGTGGCGAGCGACAGGCCGGCGAGGTAGACGGCGAGGAAACCCGAGCCATGCAGGATGGTCGCCCCACCGAAAGCGATCGCCGCGATCGCCACCGAGGCCACCGGGTAGAGGCCGGCCGACTGGAAGGTGGCCTTCTCCATCAGCCAGAGGCCGGCCTTGCCGACCGCCAGGCCGATGACCGCACCGACCGCGAGCTCGATCCCGAACAGGCTGACCATGTCCCAGACCGATCCGTCCGGCTGCTGGATCAACTCGATGAAGCCGATCACCAGGATCACCGCGACCGGATCGTTGAACCCGGCTTCGCCCTCGAGCGTGGCGGCCAACCTTCGTCTGAGCGTCGAGCCCCTGAGCACAGAGAAAACGGCAGCCGCATCAGTCGAAGCCACTATCGCCCCCAGCAGGAAGCCCTCCAGCGGGGCCAGGCCGAAAACCAGGATCGCCAGGGCTCCAGTTACTAGCGCGGTAAGGAGGGTGCCAACGGTGGCCAGGGATAGCGACGGCCACAGGACCGGCCGGATGGTCGAGAACCCGGCAGTCAGGCCACCCTCGAACAGAATCAGGACGAGCGCCACTATCCCGATCTCCTGTGCCAGCTCGAAGTTGTCGAAGGCGACCAGGCCGAGGCCGTCGGTACCGATCAGCATGCCGATCCCTATGAAGACGACCAGGGCCGGAAGCCTTATCTGCTGGGCAAGGAGGGTGAGGGCGAGGCCGCCCAGAATCAGGACACCGGTGAACAGGATGAAGCCGGTATCGACCATTCCCCTGATTGTGACGGCTTTGCCACCGAGCATGTCGGGGCCGGGTAAAACCTCTCGACCCGCCGATCGGTCAGAGCCTTCTATGCTCTGGTGCGATGAGCGAGTGGGCTGACGAGTTCTTCCGCGTATGGCAGAAGGCCTGGAACACCGGGACCGAAGCCGTCCTCGAACACGTGACCGACGACATCGAGTACTGGGACGTCACCCTGGCCGAGCCGATCCGGGGCCGCGAGCGGTACGCCCACTACTGCGATGGCTTCTTCGAGGCCTTCTCCGAGCTCAACTTCACCATGCGTGAGCCGGTCCTCCATGAAGGCGATCGGGTGGCCGAGCCCTGGGCCTTCACCGGCGTCAACACAGGACCCCTCTGGATCGGCCTGCCGGCAACCGGTCGTGAAATCGAGACAGAGGGCACCGATATCTTCGAGTTCCGTGACGGCAAGGTCTGCCGGGAGCACTCCTACTACGACGTGCTCGGCTCGCTTCGCCAGCTCGGCCTCTGGCCCGGCATCGGCAGCCGCCAGGAACAGGTCGCCCTGGGCGCCGGGGGGCTCTTCCTCCAGGGCCGCCGGCGACTCTCGGATCTGATCACGAGGTGAACCGATGGGTACCACCACCGCCATAGACAGGGACGCACTCGGCCGGCTGACCGAGGCCGAACTGGCCCGCTTCATCGAGGCGAACCCCAAGTCCAAGGCGCTCTATGAGAGGGCCGCAAAGAACCTGGTCGGCGGCGTGCCGATGCCCTGGATGATGCGCTGGGCCGGTGGCTTCCCGGTGTTTGCGACCGAGGCCTCGGGTGCCCGGATCACCGATGTCGACGGTCACACCTACGTCGATCTCTGCCTCGGTGACACCGGCTCGATGCCGGGCCACTCACCGGAACCGGTCGTCCGGGCGGTGACCGAACAGGCCGCCAAGGGGATCACCACGATGCTGCCGACCGAGAACGCGGCCTGGGTCGGCGAGGAGATGAGTCGCCGCTTCGGACTCGACAAGTGGTTCTTCACCCTGACCGCGACCGACGCCAATCGGGCCGCGCTCAGGATCTGTCGCCAAGTCACCGGCCGGCCTAAGGTCCTCGTCTATTCCTACAGCTACCACGGCTCGGTCGATGAGGCCTTCGCAGTTGCCGGACCGAACGGCACGACGGTTTCCAGGGAGGGCAACGTCGGCCCGGCGGTCGATCCCTCGGTCACCACGGTGGCGATCGAGTTCAATGATCTCGATGCCCTGAAGGGCGCGCTGGCAAGTGGCGAGATCGCCTGTGTGCTGGCCGAGCCGGCCATGACCAACATGGGGATCGTCCTGCCCGACCCCGGTTATATGGAGGCCCTTCGGGACCTGACCCGCAAACACGGGACCCTGCTGATCATCGATGAGACCCACACGTTCTCGGCCGGTCCCGGGGGCTGCACCCGGGAGTGGGGGCTCGAGCCCGACCTGTTCACGATCGGCAAGGCGATCGGCTCAGGGGTTCCCGCCGGCGCACTCGGGATGACCGCCGAGATGACCGACCGGATGCTGGCCGAGTCCGAGGCCGATTACGAGGACACCGGGGGGGTCGGCGGGACGCTGGCCGGCAACGCCCTCTCGATGGCGGCGATCCGGGCGACGCTTTCCGACGTACTGACCGATGAGGCCTTCAGTCACACGATCCCGCTGGCGACCCGTTTCGCCGACGGCATCCGCGAGGTCGTCTCGGCCCACGGCCTGCCCTGGAACGTGACCCAGCTGGGCTCCCGGGCCGAGTACCGGTTCGAGCCCGAGCCGGCCCGTAACGGCACCGAGGCCCATGATGCCTCGGACCCCGAGCTCGAGCGGTACCTCCACCTCCACGCACTCAACCGGGGAGTGATGATCACGCCCTTCCACAACATGGCCCTGATGTCTCCCTCGACCACCGAGGCCGACGTCGACCGCCACACCGAGGTCTTCGGTGAGGCCGTGGCCGACCTGCTCGGCTGAACCGGAACGCAAGGTGGAAGGCCAGGCACCCGGAACCGTCCTGATCACCGGCGCCTCATCGGGAATCGGGGAGGCCGTCGCCCGCCGCTTTGCCCAGGTCCCCGGGACCGAGCTCGTCCTCGTCGCCCGCCGGGAGGACCGGCTCCGGGATCTGGCAGCCCAGCTGCCAGTACCTGCCACCTGGCTGGCGGTCGATCTGACCGCGGAAGACGCCCCGGCCAGGGTCAAGGCCCATCTGGAAGAACACCACGGCAGGCTCGACTGCCTGGTCAACAACGCCGGTGCCGCCTGGCGGGCCGAGTTCGGCGAGGGCGGCTACGAGAACCTGAAGAAGACGATGGACCTGAACTTCGACGCAGTCGCCCGGCTGACCGAGGCGCTGCTGCCGATGCTTCGCCGGTCGGCCCCGAGCTCGATCGTCAACGTCTCCAGTACGGCGAGCCGGATCTCGCGGGCCGGCTCCGGTGCTTACTCGGCCTCCAAGTTCGCCCTGACCGGCTGGAGCGATGCGCTCTATCTGGAGGAGGCCCGGCACGGGGTCCACGTCGGAATAGTTTTGCCCGGCTTCATCGAGACCGAGGGCTTTCCGGCGGCCGAGCTCACCGGCAACCTCCTGACCCGTTGGCTGGTCGCCAAGCCAGAGGTTGCCGCCGAGGCGATCTACGAGGTCGGTCCTGGCGGCCGGCCGGAGCGTTACGTGCCCCGCTTCTACGGGCTGGTCGGAGTCCTGAGGATCCTCTTCCCGAGCCTGACCAGGCGGATTCTCGGTGGCGGTGTCGGCAAGCTGTCGACCACCAAGACCGGAGCCGACTACGGCCCCGGCCCGGACAGCCAGAGCTGACCCTAGGCCCGGTCCGGTCGGTCGGGGTAGATGTCGTCGATCGTGGTGAGGGCCCGGTAGGGCGCCCCGGCCGCTTCAGCGATCGCCTCGCCGCCGCCGGCCAGCCGGTCGACCAAGCTGAGGACGGCTGCGATCTGAAAACCCTCGTCGCGGATCCGCTCGATCGCCGAGACCGTCGACCCGCCGGTGGTCACGGTGTCCTCGACCACCAGTACCCGGCTTCCGGGTTCGACCGCTCCCTCTACCCACCTCTGCAGGCCGTGGTCTTTGCGTTCCTTCCGGACGAAGAAGCCGGTCAGGTCCCTGCCCTCGGGCACCGCGATAGCGGCGCAGGCCAGCGGGATAGCCGCCATCACCGGTCCACCGACCGAGCTCGCCCCGACCTCATTGGCGTAGCCGGCGATCAACCTTCCGGCCGCCGCCAGGCCGTCCGGGCGCATCACCGTGCGCCGCGCATCTATGTAGTAGGAGGCCGTCTGGCCGCTGGAGAGCGTCACCTCTCCCAGCACCAGCGAATGCTCCCGGAGGAGGGCGATCAGTTGCTGCCTGGCTTCTTCCTCGCTCGTCACCCGGGGGATCCTACGTTGCCGAGAGGGCGACCAGGGCGAAGAGGTTGTTCGCCGCGTGCAGGATGATCGCCGGCCAGAGGGACCCCGTCTTCTCGTACACCAGCGCGAACACGACACCGAGGAAGATCAAGAGCGGGATGGCCGAGACCCCGGTCTCGTAATGGAGCAGGCCGAAGACCGACGCCGCCAGGATTGCCGAGAGCCAGAACGGCAGGCGAGTCCTGAAGCCACGGAACAGCAGGCCCCGGAAACAGATCTCCTCGGCAAGCGGGGCGGCGATGACGATCAGCAGGACCTGGATCCAGACGGGACCGAACTCACTAGCGATGTCATCCTGCTCGGCCGGGCCGATGACCGTGATGTAGAAAAGGGCGAAGGCGAGGTAGGCGAGGATCCCGATCCCGGACCAGATCAGGGCCGTCTTCAGGGAGAAACTGACGAAACCGAGCTGCCTCAGCCCCCGGCCGAGACTGCCGCTGAGGATCGCCGCGGCGACGATCGGGACGAAGATGAAGCCGATCGCCGTGGCCACCTGGATCGCCACGGTGGTCTCCAGGTCGAGGGCCGCGGCGT
>JBBAUQ010000079.1:0-6887 GCA_040398125.1 Solirubrobacterales bacterium
GGCTTGCGGGACCCGCCTGGTCTCGGTCAGGAAGGCCAAGGTGGTCGCAAACGCTTACCACTCGGCTGCCTGCTGGTACGTGGTGCTGAGGAATCTCGGAACGCGAAGCAGCTTCGCCTACATGCACCTGATCCGACGCTCGCGGGACAAGACGGGATCAGTGGTCGCGGCCGGCGAGCCGATCGGGCGGGTCGGCAACACCGGAAGGTCATTCGGATGCCATCTCCATTTCGAGTTCTGGATCGGGCCCTGGCAGGCCGGTGGCAAACCGATCGACCCGCTTCCCTACCTCCACTCCCTCTGAGCGGTTTTGGCCCCGTCGAGGCGGCCAGACGGGCCTGGCGGGATCCGGGATCGCCCCGGTCTGGGATTGAGCCATCCAGGGTTGATGAATGGCGGTCGTTCGGCCGTAACTCGAGGCCTCGGGAACGGTTGAAGAAGTAGACCCGGGAGCACCCCAGGGATGCTTTAAGAGGGTGCCTCTCAGGTAGCATCAGGGCAAGGAGGAAGGAGGATTCGGACCGCAGGGGTCCGAAGGTCTCGACACCGCAGTTTGACCACAGGAAATCCAGCAAACCCGGAAGGAACAGCGGACGGCGGCAGGGCGTCCGTTTTGGTCAGGGCGGCCACCCTAATCGTCCTGGCCTGTGCCGTCGTACTGCTCGGGATCCTGATCTTCAGTGGCAGTGACACCTACCGCTACAAGGTCCAGTTCGAGAACGCCAGCCTGATAGTCCCGGGGAACCTGGTGATGATTGGCGGCCACCCCGTCGGTTCCGTTACCGACTACAAGCTGAACGAGGACAACCTGGTCGAGATGAACGTCGAGGTGGACGAGCCCCTGCGCGACGGCTCTTCCTTCGTCATTCGCAAGAGCTCACTTTCCAGCGTCCACAGCCACTACCTGTCCCTGACCCCCGGGCCTGACAACGCCAGCGAGATCGAAGAGGGAACCGTCATCGGCGAGGACCAGACGGTCTCGGCAGTCGAGATCGACCAGTTTTTCGACATCTTCGATAAGAAGACGCGGAAGGGGTGGTCCAACCTGATTCGCGGTGTCGCGGCGATCTATGCCGGTGATGCCGCCGAGGGTGCCAACCAGACCTTCAAGTACTCCGGGGCCTCCTTCAGCAGCACCCAGCGCCTGATGGCAGAGCTCTCCACCCAGGACGCGAAGTTGAATGTCTTCGTCCGCAACGTTGGCGGTCTGATGACAACCCTCTCGGACGTATCGCCGGAGATCACCGACCTGGTCAGCAACGCGAACACTGCCCTGGGGGCGATCGCCAGTGAGAACGAGTCACTCTCACTGGCCCTTCAGGAGCTCCCGCCGACCCTGCGCCAGGGCAACACCACACTGGTCAACCTCCGTGATTCGCTGGACGATGTCGAGTCCCTGATCCGGGCCAACGGCCGTGCAGCCGACGCCGGCTTTGCCAACTTCCTGAAGACCGAGTTGAGGCCCGTTCTCACGAGGGCCCGCCCGGTCTTTAACCAGCTTGCCGTAACTGCGGTCAAACCCGGGCCCGACAATGACACCTCGGACCTGCTCAGCCGGCTGATCCCGCTCGAGGGACAGTCGCGGACTGCCTTTACCGCGGCCATCAGGGCGCTCGATGAGTCCCAGGACGAGGTGGCGACTACACGGGCCTACATGCCGGACGTGCTCAACGGTTTCGCCAAGCTCGGCGCCGCGACCGCCAACTACGACGCCAACGGCCACTACAGCCGGGTCCGGCCGACCGCCACCGGAGTCTTCCAGCTGAACGGATCGTCGATCGATCCGGCGACGACCGAGATATTCAGCGGCCTCGACCTGATCAGCGGCATCAACCGCTGTCCCGGCGGTTCCACCCAGCCGATTGCCGGCTCCAACCCGTTCCTCGACGACGGAAACCTGGTTGGAAAGTGCAACCCGTCCCAGGTGCCATGAGAAAGATCCTGACCATCCTGGTGATCCTCGTCCTGGCCTTCCTGCTGGTGGCCCTGGTCGCTCGGGGCTGCAGCGATGACTCCGGGGCCTACCAGGTGAGGGCGGTCTTCGACAACGGGGCCTTCGTCGTGCCCGCCGTGGATGTGCGCGTGGCTGGCGCGAACGTCGGCAACGTCGACTCGATCGATGTGTCTCAGCCTGACGAGAAGGTGAGCGATGACCCCGATGACCCGGACAGACCGGGCAAGGCCATCGTCGTCATGAACATCACCGACCCCGACTTCCAGGACTTCCGTGAGGACGCCTCCTGCATCATCCGGCCGCAGTCGCTGATCGGTGAGAAGTTCCTCGACTGCTCGGTGACCGAGCCGCGGCCGCCCGGCACAGAGCCACCCCCGCCTCTCGAGGAGATCCCCGAAGGCCAGCCCGGGGCCGGCCAGTACCTGCTTCCGGTCGAGAACAACGGCCGCACTATCGACCAGGACCTGATCAACAACATCTACCGACTTCCCTACGCCCAGAGGTTCCGGATCATCCTCAACGAACTCGGCGCCGGACTGGCAACTCGTGGACCGGAACTCAGGGAGATCATCATCAGGGGCAACCCGACGCTCAGGGAAGTCAACAAGGTCCTGAAGATCCTCTCCTCGCAGAACCAGAGGCTGGCCGAACTCGCCAGAAACTCGGACAACAACCTGACCAAGCTCGCGGCCAAGCGACGCAACATGGTCGGCTTCTTCCGCAGCGCCGGCTACACCGCGGGCGCCACGGCCGAGCGAAGTGACGACATGCGGGAGAACCTCCGCAACCTGCCGACCACCCTGAGGGAGCTGAAGGCCACCTTCCGGGCCCTCAACACCTTCGCCAGTGATGCCAAGCCGACCTTCGATGCGCTTCGTCCGAACGCCAAGCAGATCGCTGAGGTGACCAAGAAGCTTGCGCCGTTCGCCGAGGCGAGCCAGGTCTCCTTCGAGAGCCTGGGCGCAGCCACCAGGACGGCCCGACCCGACCTGTTGGCCTCGAGGCCGATCATCGCCAAGCTGGGCGAACAGGCCCGCACCGGCAAGGAGCCCTTCACCGACCTCAACTTCTTCTTCGGCAGTACTCGCGAGGCCGAAGGCTTCCGCAACCTGATGAGGTTCTTCTACAACACCGGCAGCGCGCTGTCCGGCTACGACCAGTACGGCCACTACCAGCGGACCAACGTCATCATCACCGGCTGCACCGAGTACAAGCTGGCACGCTTCAGCAACTGCCCGAGCCAGTGGGACTTCACTAGTACCGGCAGGATGATCGACCGGATGGCCGAGGAGCTCCCCGAGCTGGAGCAGCCGGAGGATCCATCCGATGTTCCCGAGGAAATCCCTGGCGATGAAGTCTTGCCGGAGGAAGGCGAGGAGCTCCCGCTCGAGCCACCCGAGGGAACGGATGGTGGGAGTGGGACGGAGCAGGGAATCGGTCCCGAGCCGGTCGTCCCCGGAGTGGATCAGTCCGGGGCTTCGGCCCCGGAACCGGGTGCCGACCGCCGCCGCCGGCTCTCCCGGGGTGAGGCCATGATGGCAACCAGGATGAAGATCCTCGACTACCTGGTGGGTGAGTGATGAAGCGCCGGCGGATGTCCAGGATTTCCTCGAGTCCGTTGTTGGTCGGGGCGGTGACCACGGTGATCATCGTGGTCGGGGTGTTCTTCTCCTACAACGCCAACACCGGCCTGCCGTTCGTGCCTACCTATCGGATCACCGCCGAGCTGCCGTCCGGATCCTCCCTCGTTCAGGGCAATGAGGTCCGGATCGCCGGGGTGAGGGTCGGAACGGTGGAGACCGTCGAGCCGGTCCAGATGGATGACGGCGAGACGATCGTCGACCTCAATCTGAAGTTGGACCAGAGTGTCAAGCCGATTCCGGAGGACTCGACGGTTGTGGTCCGGCAACGGTCGGCCCTCGGCCTGAAATACCTGCTGCTTACCCCGGGCGAGGGCGATGACGGTGTGCCGGAAGGTGGCACGCTTCCATTGAGTCAGGCGAGGCCGAGCCCGGTCGATCAGGACGAACTCTTCAACATGTTCCAGCCCGATGTACGGCGATCGATCCAGAAGAACTTCGCCGAGTTGGGTGGTACCTTCGCGGCACGGGGCGAGGCAGTCAACGAGATCCTCGGTGACCTGCCGGAAACCCTCAGGCTGGCTCGTCCGGTAACTCGCAACCTGGCCTCGCGTGAGACAGATCTGGAGGGCTTCGTCAGGGCCCTCAGCCAGGCCGCGGCCGAGGTCGCTCCGGTTTCCGATCAGCAGGCCGACAACTTCGTCCAGCTCGACCGGACCTTCTCGGCCCTGGCGCGGGTTGCCCGCCCGTTCATGCAGGACTCCATCACGGAAAGCGTCAAGACCCAGAAGGTCGTACAGCGTGAAGCACCCCGTATCCGCCCCTTCCTCTATGCCTCGGCGCGGTTTGCCAAGGCGCTTCGTCCCGCGGCAGTAGCACTCGGCGAGAGCGCCCCGGAGGTCAACGAGGCCTTGGCGATCGGTATTCCGGTGCTGCGTTCTTCTCCCCGGCTGAATCGCCAGCTAGGGCCCACGGCAAGGTCTCTGAGGCAGTTCGGCGAGAGTGCCGTAGTCAATACGGGCCTCGACACCCTGATCGAGACCAATGACAACCTCCGACCCTTCCTGAGGTTCCTCGCCCCGTCCCAGAACGTCTGCAACTACCTGGCGCTTCTCCTCCGCAACGCACAGGATGTTGCCTCTACCGGGAATGAGAAGGGTCGCTGGATCCGGGCGATCAGCATCTTGCCGCCGGTCGGTCCTAACGGAGAGGGTGTACCTGCGGCATCTCCGGCGAACGGTGGCTCACTCCCGCAGTTCGACACTGCCGACCAGCGAAGGGGCAACTTCCTCCACAGCAACCCGTACCCCTGGACGGCCGCTCCGGACCAACCGAGAGTCTGTGCTGCCGGCAACGAGGGCTACACCATAGGTCAGCAGGTGATCGGTAACGGAGATGCAGTCGACACGATCCTGACCAACGACCAGTCGGAACGTCAGCTCAACTGGCGAGGTGGCGGATGACCCCAGAGGTACGCAAGGCATCTCGCTACAACCAGCAGTTCTTCCGGGACTGGAGCGGTCCGGGGCCCCTCACCTTCGGCCTGATCGCGGTCGTCCTGGTCGCGGTCGGCCTCTACTTCGCCTTCACCAAGACCGTCCCGTTCACCGACCCCGGTTATGAGATCAGGGCGACCTTCTCCAACGCCGTCAATATCGCCCAGAAGTCACCGGTACGGATCGCCGGGGTGAACGTCGGCCAGGTGGTGAAGCTCGAGCCCAAGGGCAACAACACGGTGGTCACCTTTGTGGTCGATGAGGAGGGGCGGCCGGTACGAGAAGACGCTGCTGCCCAGATCCGGCCGAGGCTCTTCCTCGAGGGCAACTGGTTCATCGACCTCGACCCCGGCTCACCGGAATCCCCGGCGCTGCCGGACGGCGGTTCGATCCCGGTTTCACGCACCGGTACCAGCGTCCAGACCGGGGACGTCCTGCGGAACGTACTCCAGCTCCCCCAGAGGGCCTACCTGCAGAAGATCTTCGCCGGTCTCGGTACCGGCCTTAACCAGGAGCCGACCGAAGAAGATGATCTCACCTTCGAGCCGTCGGTCAAGGGACTGACCGGTGCCCAGGCACTCAACCTGGCCTACCGGTACGGCGGCCAGGCAGCAAAGGGGACGGCGATCGTCAACGAGGCGTACCTCGGCAGGGGGCCGAACGACCTGCGGAACGTCCTGCGAGGCCTCGGCCGGCTGACCGGAACTGTCAATGAACGCCAGGAGGACGTCAAGGGCTTCATCCGGAACTTCGAGGTATTCACCGGCGCCCTGGCCGCCGAATCAGGGAACCTCTCGGCGACCATCCGTGAGCTCGGTCCGACGCTTCGCACTGCCCGCATCTCCCTGACCAGCCTCAACCGGGCGATCCCAGCGGTACGCGGGTTTGCCGTTGCGGCCGAGCCCGGGATCGACCAGATTCCGGCAACCATCAGGACCGTGACTCCGTTGACCGAGCAGCTGAAGCCCTTGCTGACCGATGCCGAGCTCGGCGGGCTGGCGAAGATCATCTCGAAGTCGACTCCGGATGCGGCCAAGTCGGCAGCCGAAACCCTCCGTTTCCTGCCACAGCTGAGGGACTTCGGCCTTTGCATCGCCGACAACATCGTCCCGACTGGGGACCAGGTGATCACCGACAGCGGACTGGGCAACGGCCAGCCGGCCGCGAGTCAGCCGCTCTACGCCGCGACCAACGTGGCCGGATCGGCCTCGACCTTCGATGGCAACGGACCGTTCACCAGGTTCCAGATCGGCGGTGGCGATTACTCGGTGAAGATGGATGATCCGCTCGAAACCGGCATCTTCACCCCGCTCTACGGGCGTAGCCAGGTAGCCCCGGAAGCCACGAGTCCGCTGAGCAACGGCCTGCCACCGATCGTCACCGACCAGCGCTGTCATACCCAGGAAGTGCCGGACCTCAACGGCCCGGCTGCCGGCCCCGGCCCGGCCAGCCCGGAAGTCTGGACGCCGACGCCATGAAGCTGAAGCGGGCAATCACCGACCACTCGCGCGACATGGTGGCGATCCTGATCATGATCCTGGTCGCCCTCATAACCCTGCTGGTCATCCTGGCCAACCAGAAGGCTGCCCTGCCCAGCTGGATACCGGGGCTTGGCCAGGAGTTCTACTCGATCAACGCCGAGTTCGAGACAGCCCAGGCGATAACTCCGGGCCAAGGCCAGGCCACCACGATTTCGGGGATCGCGGTTGGCAAGGTCGGCGCCTCCAAGCTCGAAGACGGCGTCGCCAAGGTGCGACTCGACATCGAGCCGCAGTACGTCGACATCCTCCATGAAGACGCAGAGTTCCTGCTCCGGCCGAAGACCGGACTGAGCGACATGGTGGTCGAGATCGACCC
>JBBAUQ010000080.1:0-6845 GCA_040398125.1 Solirubrobacterales bacterium
GTCTTGGGCGTCCCCGAAATCCGCCTCGGGGGTGCCCCCCTCCCTCCTACCAGGGTCTCGAGCCGTCATCGGTCACCTCACCTTGCCTCGTTGCGTACCAGTCTGCCACGAGCTGACGATACCGCAGCGGTCTGCCAGCGGCGTCCAGTCGTCGCATCACTTCGTCTTTGCCAGGGTCGATCACTACTACCCGGTGGTAGGGGAACATCTCCTCGGCTTTCGGGTTGGCGGAGATGATCCAGGCCCGCCCCATGTTGTATTTCCCTTGGCGTAGTCCTCGGAGGATTGCGTTGCGTGCGTCGAGGGTGGGTTCGTGGAGGGGGTTGTTGGGTGCGTCGTGGGTGGGGTTGGAGGTGCCGCCGATGGCCCCCGCCAGTTGATCGTAGTCCACGACTAAATCGTTTGGCCCCTTGTTATCCCCCACCCAGGTTGTTTTTCCGGCGGCTGGTGGGCCGGTGACGAGCACGATGCGGGTTTTGGCTGTGCGCCATTGTTCGGTGCGTCGGTTGTCGGGTCTGCGGTTGTTGCAGTTGGCGCAGGCGGCTCGGAGGTTTGCGGGGTCGTACCATGCGCCGCCGGCGTGGACGGGGGTGATGTGGTCGACTTGGGTGGCGATGGTGGTGCAGCCGGGTGCGCCGATTTGGCAGGTTCCGCCGTCTCTGGCGAGGATTTGTGGGCGGAGGCGTTGCCAGGGGCCGGAGTATTGGGGTTTGGCCATGAGGGTGACTAACTATCAGATAGTAGCAGGTTTGTTGGTGTTGGTGCTGGTGGGGCGTTGTGTTTCAGTGTTTCGTTGTTGGCGGTAGTGGCGTTGCCAGCAGGTGTCGCAGAGGCCGGTTTTGTGGTGGCGTCCGTCGGCGAGTTGGTTGCAGGTGGGGTTGATGGTGCCGGTGCAGCGTTGGCCTTGGTGTTTGGTTTGGGGTGGGCCTTGTTGGGTGAGGTTGTGGAGGCGGTTGGTGAGGTCGTGGAGTTGTTGGATGGTTCGGGCGGCTTCGGTGAGGAGTTGGTGGAGTTGTTGGCGTTGTAGGACGGTGGTGAGGGTGGGGTCGGTGTGGGTGCCTCGAGCTTTGACGTTGTAGTCGGCGCTGCCGGGGTAGCCGTCTTGGAGGTTGGTGGTGATCCAGCGGTGCCAGTTGGGGTAGGTGGTGTTGAGGTGTTGGAGGGTGGTGAGGGTGGCGGTGAGTTGGTGTTTGGTGTTGGTCATGTCCAGCAATATCCTGAGTCGCATCCGTCGGCGCCGATTTCGGAGCCGAATAGGGTTTCGCCTGCGGCGTAAATGGTGTTTGACAGCCGGGTTCGGTTGAGGGCGCCTTTTCTAGTTAGGTAGACCTGGCGCATTCCGCTGTCTTGTTTTCTTTTTTGAACGAAATCCTCAAGTTGTTGGGCTTTTTCAAATAATTGGGGTTCGTCTCGACGCAATTCTGACCAGGTTAGTTCGGAATGAAATGGGCAAAAGAAGCAACTGGATTTGGGTGGGACTGGTAGCCCTGCTGATCGGATGATTTCCATGCAATCTGTTCTGTTGAGTCCGAGGTCAAGTAGGGGGTATTGGCGTCGTTCAATGGTGGCGTCTTTTCCTCGGCCTGCTCGTTCAATTTCATCGGTGCTGATTCCGAGTTGGACATAGGCGGGGTTGTTTTTGGTGGCGCCGTTTTCTCGTAGCCATCGGTGGAGGGTTTTGATTTTGAAGTCAGCGGTGCAGGCTCGTCCCATTGGGTTTCCTTGTTCGCCGAAGACGGGGATGAGATCTCGTCTTGAGCCGGGTTGGGTGATTTCTTTGTAGAGGGTGGTTGGTTGTCCTTTTCGGTGTGGTTGGAGTTCGTGGATGGTGATTCCGTGTTGGGCGGCCCAGGGTTGGGCGATTTGTCGGACGTAGGCGAGGGTGGTGGGGTGTTCGCTGTCGTCGCCTACGTTGGCGAATAGGGCGGCGTCGACGTCGGGGATGTGGCCTTGTATGGCGAGAATGATCATGGCTGTTGATTGCACTCCGCCTCCGTAACTGATGATTTTCATTGTTCTCCTAGTCCAAGAGGTCAAGTGGGTCGTCGGTTGAGTTGTCGGTCATGTCGGTCATGTCACACGGGGTGGGAGGCGAAGAAAGGGTCTCTTTTAGAGAGAGAGAGTTATCTGATTCCCCCCTTATGGCGACATGACCGACATGACCGACAACTTCACACTGTTTAGCCGTTTTTGATCCTGTTTGTGGATGAATCTCCAAAAGTGGCGATGGCTTGCCTCTGGTGGGTACGAAGCTGATTGGGCCGCCGTCAACGGGTCTGACCCACCCATTTTCGATGAGCAAGGTCAACGGCGGCCGGATGGCGTCGAGGTCGGGGAAGCGTCGTCGGTTGGCTCGCATGGCGTCTCGGATGGTGAATTGGGGGTTGCCGGTGCGGTGGGCCCAGTCGAGGATGTGGCGGGCTTGTACGGCGGCCTGATCGATGCCCCAGTGGTCGGAGATGGCGGTCATGTGGTGGAGGTAGTAGTCGCCGATTTGGATTGCTCGAGCCATGGTTGGGGCGTCGACGTCGGTGTTGGTGTTGCGGTCGGCGAGGTGGAGGAGGCCGGCGATGCGGATGACGTTGGCTCGGAGTTTGCCGATCCATTCGGAGAGGTGTTCGAGTTCGTGGCCGGGCCCGACCCGATTTTCGAGCGCTTGGTCCCATTCGGCGAACATTTGGTCGGCGTCGGGGTTGAGGGTGAGGTGGGTGGGGTTTTGGTGGTGGGTGTCGGCGATGTCGGTGATGTGGGCTTCGTAGCTGGTTTTGGTGTGTTCGTCGCCGGTGGTTTGGCGGAGGCGGTTGCGGGTGCCGACGTTGCTGGCGGGTTTGGCGAGGAGGAAGCGGGCGGTAAGGCCACGTCCGGCGAATGCTTTGCGGGCGCCGATTTCGTCGAGGGTGTGGGGTTGGATGGTGGTGATGACGACGAGGTTGGCGGATGGGATGTTGATGGGGTCTCGTTTGATGCGGTCGACGACGTATCGGCCTCCTGACCAGGCTTCTAGGTAGAGGTCGAGGTTGATTTGGCCTTCTGAGTAGAGGCCGGCCATGCGGTCGAAGATGCCGCCTTCCGATGAGAGGACGGCGATGTGACCGCCGGCTTCGGCGAGGGCGACGCCGAGTGCTTCGGTGGTGGCGTCGTCGGCGAGGAGCCGTCCGGATGGTGTGTGTGAGTGGGCGGCTATGTCGGCGATGGTGTCGTTGAGGAGGTGTTGGGTGGTGAGTGCTTCGTCGCTGCCGGGTGGGAGTTTGGCGAGTTTTTCTTCGAGGTCTCGGAGGCGTTTGTCGAGGATGCGGCGGGCTGATTCGTTGTGGTGTTTTTGTTGTTGGGCTTGTTGGAGCCGTCGGATTTCGAGTTGTTCAAGGGGGGCGTAGATGGCGGCTTTGGCGGGTGATTTGCCTGCGGAGGGTGGTAGGGCGACGGCGGCGTAGATGTTGAGTGGTTGGGTCCAGCCGTTGCGTCGGTAGGTGATTTTGGTGTTGCCGAGGGCGCAGACACTGAGGGCGCCGAGGGCGAGGGTGTTGGGTAGGTCGTCGGCGACTTGGAGGTTGTCGGCGATTTGTTGGGTGTAGTTGGTGATCCAGGTGGGGAGGGTGTGGGTGGGGAATGGTGGGGTGGTGGTTTCGGTGTGGAGTGGGGTGGGTTCGGGCCAGTGGTCGGGGTTGTCGCTGGTGGGGGTGGGTGGGGTGATGGGGGTGTTGTGTCGGAGTTCTCGTGCTGCGGCGCTGCGGTCGCCGTTGTGGTGTCGGCAGGCGTAGTAGCCGAATCGGCTGTAGGCGCCTTCGGGGAGCCAGGGGAGGCTTGAGGTGAAGACGACGAGGACGTCTTGGCCGTTCCAGCCGATGGTGGCTGAGGTGCCGTTGTTTTTGCCGGGGCGGGTCCAGTGTTGTTCGCTGTTGCGGTCGGTGTGGTTCAGGGTCCAGCCGTCGTTGGTGAGGATTTGGGGCCAGGTGGTGGTGTTGTTGTAGCGGGCGGCGGGTGAGTCGTCGAGCTCGTCCCACAGGTCGTTGTGGCGGCGTGTGGGGACCGGTGTGGGGGTTGGGGTGGGTGTGAGGAGTTGGAGGAGCCAGCCGGGGGCTTGGGCGAGGGGGAGGTCGTCGGGGTGGTGGCCGATCAACCAGTTGTAGGGGCGTCCGTTGGGGTGGATGGTGGGTGGGGCTAAGACTTGGCCGCCGGTGCCTCGGATGTCGATGCCGGGGCCGAGTTTGCGTCCGGCGTCGTTGCTGATGGGGATTGGTGAGTGGTAGTAGAGGTGCCGTCCGCCGGAGCCGGTTTGAACTTCCCAGGTGTCGGGTAGCGGACCGTGGGTTTCGGTGAGCTGCTCGAGGGTGTCTGTGCCGGAGGCTTCGGGGTGGTGTTCGTCGATGTCGATGACGAATAGTCCTGCGTGGCCGGTGGCGATGCCGATGCCGTGATCGTGGTATAGGCCGGTGTACCAGTTGCGGATGATCTGGGGGTCGGTGGTGGCGGCGTTTTGCCATGCTGTCATGGGTGGCCGTTTGTGGCCGGGTTTGATGGGTAGGACGTGGATGCCTTTAGCGGCGAGTGCAAGCGCTTCGGCGAGAACGTCGGCGGTCGGGTTGTGGGCGGTTTCGGTCACTGGTGGCACCTCCAAGTGCGGCGATGAGAACTAGAAAGTAGATGCCGACAGCGACGGTCAGCAATAGGTCGATCACAAGGTTTCTCTGAACATTGTGGCCCACTGCTCGAGGCTCATGACGGCGATCCATTCTCCGCCCCGGCGGCGGACGAACAGGACGCTGTGAGTTGTTCCGGCGTTATTCCTCTGTGTCTCCACGGCGGGAAGTCCTTCTCGGATCGCTCGGAGAACGTCGGCATAGTTTTTGGCTTGAGCAGTGCAGTTGGGAAGTCCGTCCAGGTCGCCGGTGTCGTCTTGTCGGCCGGCGCCGAGTTTGCGGCGGACAGTGAAGCCCAGAAGGTTGTGGAGTTTGTGGGCGAGTTCACGTTCGGCTGCGTCCCCTTTACGTTTCTGCGGATTCGACATCGGCTCAGGTTAGGCGACGTTCTGTTTCACTCGGCTGGGGCGTGGTCGACGGGCCCGATACAGGGCAGCGTTTTCAGCGTGGGCTCGTTTGCACGCTTCGCAGGGTCGTTCGTTGTAGCGGAGGTGTCGGACGTAGGCGCTGGTGGTGCCGCAGGGTACGAATTCTTTGCCGGGGCTGTAGAAACGGGTGGCGCTGCTGTTCATGGGTGTTTGGCGGCGTCGAGGCAAGTTTTCTTTGCGGAGGATACGTAGCCGTTCGATTTTGCAGAGGCCGCCGAACACGCCGTCAAGGTCGGCTTGCCGGTGGATGTTGAGGCCGTAGTCACGACATTCTTGTTTGACGGGGCAGGTGGCGCAGATTTCTTTGGCGGTTTGGATGGCTCCCAGATCGCTTTTTTCGGGGACCATGAGGTTGGGGTCGACGCCTCGGCAGGCGGCCCGGTCAATCCATCGGGGTTTCATGGGCGGTGTCTCCTTTGACGGTCGGCTCGAGCAGTCGCCAAACACAGTTTTCGATGTCGGTGATGCTGAGTGGGGCGTAGGTGAGGGTTTCGAGACGTGCTGGCTGGTCGGCGTAGCCGAGGCCGTCTTCGATGTCTTCGGGGGTGTTGACGCCGATGGTGACGGTCATGGATTGGCCGTCGACAGCGACGGGGATCACTTTGCCGTCGAGTGGGCCACCGTACAGGTGGATGAATTTGTAGTTGGAGGAGTCTTTGTGGAGGAACATTACCGGCGGTGGCCGTTTTGGCGTGCTTCTTCGACTTCTTTGGCGAGGTAGCCAATCATGACGAACAGGGCGCCCATTCCGAATCCGAGGGCGAACGTGAATACGAACGTGATGAAGTTCATTAGGTGGTTCTCGTTTCTGTGTGGAGTGTGATGCGAAAGAATTTGCGGAGCCGTCGGACTTCTTGGCGTTGCCGGTGGTAGAGGCCGATGGCGATGAGGTTGGAGATGCCGAGGATGATTACAGCGGTCACGGCATACGTCATGTGTTCTTGGCTTCGATGTAGGCGTTGACGAGGTCGGCGAGCTTGTCGAACGCTGTACGGGCTTCCTGTGCTCGTTCGTTGTCAAGGAGGGCCAGATAGAGGGCGGCGGCGGCGATGATCTCTCGCAGGCGGGCGATTTCGATGCGGGCTTCAGCGAGTTCGTCGCTGAGTCGTTCGTTCGCTACCCGCTGGTCATCGACGACGGCTTGCCAATATCCGATTTCGGCTGATTCAGTCATGGGCGGGTTTCTCCTTCTTCGGTGTGAGTTGGGCAGCCAAGATTGCGTCGAGACGCAGGACTTCGGCTTGGATGGTGGGGTCGGCCGTCGAAATGTACCGGAGCACGTTTCGGAGGGCGGTGATGTCTGTTTTCTTCATGGTGGCCGGCCGCAGAGTCGAACTGCGCCACCGCTGTCGTCGGGCGGTGAACTGCCAGGTGCCGGCCTGCCGACTAGAAGTCGTCGGCGTTCTTGGGAGCACCCTTCTTGACCTCGACAGCGAAATGCTTGAGGGTTTTGCCACCGGCACGCTTCTCGGAGCGGGTGTAGGTGATGTCGACGGTGTCACCGATTTCGGGTCGGGCCTCAGCGAGCTTGGATGCCAACTGGACTTGGCCGGCGGTGAGTGTCTTTTCTCCGTCGGCGGTGTCGATCACCAGTTTGGCGGCACGCTTGCCGTCTTCGAAGGTGTGGATGCCGACGTAGGTGACGGTGCCGGTGACGTTGTCGCCGGGTGCATCGAATTTGACGTAGTCGCCTCCGGTGCGGATGCTGGGATCATCCCAAATGGACATTGTTGTAAACCTCCTCAGGTTTGGTTTGGGTTGGGTAGGTACGAAGCCACCG
>JBBAUQ010000081.1:0-6783 GCA_040398125.1 Solirubrobacterales bacterium
TCCGAGGCCATCGAGAACCTCTTCGGCCCGTCGGGCCTCCGACTCACCGGCGACCCACACCGAAATGGCCCCGGAACTCATGTCCTTGGCAGGGTCCAGGGACATATCGACGATGTTTACCCCGGCCCCCCCGAGGGCGAGTGCAACCTCGGCCAGCACGCCCGGACGGTTCGGGACGACGACCCTGAGTTCCCTCGTCGGTCCGGCTTCGGTCTCGACCGCGGAGAGTCGGGTCCGCACCTTCCGAGCCTCCTCCTGCCAAGCTCCGATGCGGCCTGGATCGCCGGAGGAAATGACGGCGCGGGCCTCTTCCAGACCCTCGATCGCCACACCGATCGCCTCGGTCAGAGCCTCACGGTTGGTCGCGAAGATCTCCTGCCAGATCGCCGGATTGGCGCCGGCCACCCGGGTTGCGTCTCGCAGGCTCGGAGCCAGAGCGCCGAGGCGCTCGGTCCCGTCAACACCCTGCCTGGCCAGCTGGTTGGCGAACACGTGGGGCAGGTGGCTGACTTCGGCCATCGCCCGGTCATGTTCACCGGCCTCGATCGCCATGGGGCGGGCACCGATTGATGAGATGAATTTCTGGAGGCGATCCAGCAGCAGTCCCGATGCATTCGGACCCGGTGTCAGGTACCACCTTGCACCCTCATAGAGGTCGGCACGGGCATTAGTCACTCCGGCCGTCTCGGAACCGGCCAGCGGGTGCCCTCCGATGAAACGGGGGTCCTCACCGAAGGCTGCGAACAGCTCCTGCTTGGTGGAACCGACATCGGTCACCACCGTGTCGGGGCCGGCCGCTGCAAGGGCTTCGTCTACCACGGATTCCATGGCTCCCACGGAGGCGCAGCAGAAGACGATCTCGGCCGACTCGACCGCTGCCGGGATCGATTCAGCCAGATCATCGATGGCGCCGACCTCGATCGCCTCGGCACCGCGTTCCGGGTTGCGGACGAATCCCGTCACCTCGGCCAGGCCGCCCTGACGTGCAGCCATCCCGATGGAGCCACCGATCAGGCCGACCCCGATGATGGCGATCCGCATTCCGGCTAGACCCTCGAGACGGTCTTGCCGACAACACCCGCAACCGTGTCGATCTTGGCGGCGAGTGAACCGAAGTCTTCGGCCGGGAACTGCTGGGCCGCATCGCAGATGGCCGAATCGGGATCACTGTGTACCTCGATGATGATTCCGTCGGCCCCTGCGGCGACTGCGGCGAGCGACATGGCCTCGACCCAGTCCCTGCGGCCCGGCGCATGGCTCGGGTCGACAACCACTGGCAGGTGGGTCTGCTCCTTGAGGGCCGGGATGGCCAGCAGGTCCAGGGTGAAGCGGTAGGCAGTCTCGAAGGTCCGGATACCCCGTTCACACAGGAGGACATCACCGTTGCCCTCCTTGAGGATGTACTCGGAGGCCATCAGCAACTCCTCGACGGTGGCCGAGAGGCCCCGCTTGAGGAGAACCGGTACCCCGGAACGCCCGACCTCGGAGAGCAGCGAGTAGTTCTGCATGTTGCGTGCGCCGATCTGGATCATGTCGGCCACCTCGACTACGTCATCGAGGTCCCTCAGGTCCAGCAACTCGGTGACGATCGGCAGGCCGGTCTTCTCACGGGCCTCCTCGAGCAGGCGAAGGCCCTCCCGACCGAGCCCCTGGAAGCTGTACGGCGAAGTCCTCGGCTTGTAGGCACCACCGCGCAGCATCGTCGCACCTCCCACCGCAACCGCCTCGGCAGAGGCCAGCATCTGGTCCCTGCTCTCGACCGTGCAGGGTCCGGCGATCAGCCCGAAGTGGTCCCCGCCGATCTTCCGGCCGTCGATCTCGACGACCGTGTCGACTCCGTCCTTGAGTTGTCTGGAAGCCAGCTTGTACGGCTTCATGATCGGCACCAGGTGGTCCACGCCCGGACTGGCCTCGAGACCCAGGTCTGCCACCCGGCCTTCATCAGTGCCGATCGCCCCGATGATCGTCAGGACCTCCCCCTCGGACACATGTGCCGTGCAGCCGATCTCCTCGATCCGCTCCACCACACGGGCTATCTCCTCGCCCGTGGCTCCTTCTTTCATCACGATCATCATTTTCTTCTCACCCTTTGAACCTTTCCTGCAAACCAACTCTACGAACATTTCCCGTACGGCTCGGCCTGCCGACCCGTGGGGATCGCGTTCCTGCCGCAAATCGAGGCGTCCGGTGAACTTCCCTTTGGTTCGGCCCCGCTCGGGGGCGCGGCGCTACCGGACGCCTAGGTAAATCGCCAATAGTTGCGATACGAGGAGCGCGGGCAGCATGTGTTCGCCACCGTTCGCCCGGCGGGCCAGTTGCGGCCCTGCCTTACCTTTTGCTCCTTGCACGCCATGAGGTGAAGTTAGCACCTCGGCCGTGGTGGGATCAGGAATCGATTCCCAGTGAGCGAGCCAGGGCGGCGAGCATCCGATCATCCTCTTCCCTGGTGCCGAAGGTGATCCTCAGCCACCCGGGACCGCCGAGCAGGCTTCCGGGCCGTACCAGGACATCGGCCTCCTTCAGCTGGGCGACCACATCGGCCTCGATTGCCGGACCGTCCTCGCCGAGCGAGACCCAGGCAAAGTTGGCCTGGCTCTCTGTTGCCTCCAGGCCCATCTCGGCGAGGGCGCCAAGCACCCTGACCCTCTCGATGATCAAGTCTTCGATGCGCTCGGCGATCTTGTCCTGGTGGCGGAGTGACTCGTTCGCTGCGACCTGGGCCGGGGCGTTGATGCTGAAGGGTTGGCGAACGGCCTCGACGGCAGCCCTGAAGGCCGGCGAACCGAGCGCATAGCCGATCCTGAAGCCGGCCAACGAGTGGGACTTGCTGAATGTACGAAGCAGGACCAGGTTGGGGTGCCCGGCCAGCAGCTCGACCGTATCCTCGGGGTCGTCGAACTGCTGGAAATCGATGTAGGCCTCGTCCAGGATCACCGTGACGTGATCGGGGACCTGGTCGAGGAACTCGGCGATCTCGGAACAGGTGCGATAGGTGCCGGTTGGGTTGTTCGGGTTGCAGACCAGGACCAACTGGGTCGCTGCAGTCACCTCCGCGGCCATCGCCCCGAGGTCGTGGACTTCACCCTCGGCGAGGGGCACCCTGATCTCACGGGCCCCACTGAGCGGGGCGAGCATCGGGTAAATCGAGAAGGCCGGCCACGAATAGACCACCTCGGCCCCTGGCTCGAGCAGGGCCTCACCGGCAGCCAGCAAGATCTCACAGGAACCGTTTGCCAGGGCGACCGAGGCCGGATCGACCTCGTGCCGTCCGGCGATCGCCCCCCTCAGTTCGGCGCCGGTCGGGTCGGGGTACCGGTTCATCGAGGAAAGCGCCGACCCCACGGCCTCCACTACCTCGGGTAGAGGCGCCCACGGTGACTCGTTCGAGGCGAGCTGGACCAGGTCGGAAGCAGCAACTTCCACGGCACCCTTCCCTGCCGGGGCGCCCGGGGAGTAGCCGGGAATCGACTCCAGTTTGCGGTTGAACCTGACGCTCACCGGACCGACCCGGGAACGGACCGCGATCTGCGTCCGGCCGAATCATCGGCGTCAGCCAGCGTCGCTCGGCCGATGGTCTGAGGCATGCTGGTCCTCGGCCCTACTGGGCCGCCTCCAGGTCGGAGCGCAGTTTCCTGGTCTCTCCCAGGTAGACATGCCGGACCGGGCGTCCGGAGTCACCGTTGAAGTGAACCATCACCCTGATCACCCGCTCGAGCGAGCCCGGTACCGGGATCTCTCGCGCGCAGATCAAGGGGACGTCACTCAGGCCCATCGACCGTGCCGCAACGGCCGGGAACTCTGCGTCGAGATCGTCGGTCGCCGTGAAGATCGCACTGATCATGGCCTCGGGCTCGAGCTCGTTCACCTCCATCAGCGATCCCATAAGGGCCTCGGTGGCCTCGGCGATGGCCTCCGGCGTATTGCCCTCTGCCTGTACTGCGCCGCGGACCGCCGCTACCTGTCGTGTGTTCTCATCCATCGCCTGCATCTTTCCAGAGCGAGGCCACCTCATGTGGGTCGAGGTGACGGGCCTCGCCCAGCCCGAGACCCGCCAGTTCGAGACTTCCGATCGACACCCGCTCCAGGGATACCACCTCGTTCCCTAGAGCCTCGACCATCCTGCGTACCTGCCGATTCCTGCCCTCCCTGATGGTGATCTCGAACTCCCTCTCGCCAAGGCGTCGAGTATCGGCCGGGGCCGTCGGGCCGTCTTCGAGCTCGACCCCCCCGGCCAGCGCTTCGAGATCACCGTCTTGCAGCGGCTGGCGAACCGATACCCGGTAGGTCTTGGCAACCCCGTATCTCGGATGAGTCAGTCGATTGGCCAACTCGCCGTCATTCGTCAGGAGGATCAAACCCCGTGAGTCGGCGTCGAGGCGCCCGACCGGGTACAGCCTGCGCTCGCTCCTGACGAGTTCGACGATGGCCGGCCGCTCTCCGGGCTCATCCGCCGTGGAGATCACGCCTTCTGGCTTATTGACCATCCAGACCTCGACCGGCTCGGGCTGAAGTCGCTCACCGTCGAGGCGGATATCCATGCCCTCATGCACATCCCTGGCCGGATCGGTGACCACCTCGCCCTCCACGGTGACCCGGCCGGCCGAGACGAGCTCCTCCGACTTGCGTCTGGAGGCAGCACCGGCGTGGGCGACGAACTTCGCCAGTCGCACCTTGCCCTAGGGCTCGCTGCGCTGCTCGCCTGCAGCCACTAGCCGTTCCCGCAGCTCGCGTTCGTCCTCAGGGGTCGGATCGAAGGCCGTCAGATCGGGGAGCTGGTCAAGTCCCTCCAGGCCGAAGACCCTTTCGAACAGCTCCGAGGTGCGGTAGATGGTGGCACCGAACCGTGATCGGCCCGACTCCTCGATCAGGCCGCGCTCCAGGAGGCTCGACACTGCCGATTCAGAGGACACACCGCGGATGCGAGCTATTTCGGGCCGCGAAACGGGCTGGAGGTAGGCGACGATCGCAAGGGTCTCGGCCTGGGCCTGGGTAAGCGGCGGCGTCCGCGGCTTGGCGAGCAGACGGCGTGCTGCCTGCTCGGCCCGGGGGTCACTCGCCAGGGCGAAGCCACCGCCGACACGTCGCAGCACTACTCCCCGATCCCGGTCACGGAGCTCCATCTCGAGTTCGGTGACCGCCTCTCCGACCTGGGCCTCACTGGCATCACAGGCATCGGCCAACTCAGTCAAAGTCACGGTCCCGGGCGCCAGAAAAAGAAGGGCCTCGACCGTCCTGGCAAGTGCTCCGTCCGACTCCATCTCAACCTGCCTCCCTCTCTGTAGTTGCTACGTAACCGGGTGAACCGACCGCGGTCTTCCCCGGACCGGCTGCAGCATTCGAAATCGTTATCGGCCCACAGATCTCCTCCTGGCTCCACTCGGCTTCACCCTCGGTATGGAGCTGCAGGAGGGCGAGGATGGTCACTGCCTGGGTCAGGCGATCCTCACGACCGAAACGCTCATCGAAATCGAACTCGGAATCCCCCTCGAGCACGGCCCGCAGGGCGCTCAACCTGCTGCGCAGGCTGACGGTCCTCTTCAGGTGGCTGAGGTCCGGTCGGGCCGGGGGCTCGAGCAGCCTCCCGATCGCCTCACCGAGTACTTCGGGCCGGTACGCCTGGGTGGCGTTCTCGACAGCCACTCGGCGAAATGCCGAGGGGAGTGGTGCCGAGCGATACAGGTGCCCCCTCTCCTGCTCGAAGATATCGGTGACTGCCTGCCCCGCGTCCCTGAAACGCCGGTACTCCAGCATCCGGGCGACGAGCTCATCGACGGCCTCCTCCGGTCCGAGCTCGGCCAGCTCATCGTCGGCCGAGGGCAGCATCAGACGGGACTTGAGTTCGAGCAGTGCGGCAATCAGGACGAGGAACTCCGTGGCCACCTCGAGCTCGATCTCACCCGACTCCTCGAGCTTCGTCACGTAGGCGGCAGCCACCTCGGCAAGCTCGAGTTCGAGCAGGTCGACCTCCTCCCGCAGGAGGACCGTCAACAGGAGGTCGAAGGGACCGACGAAGACCTCCAGGTCCAGATAAAGGTCGAGATCGAGTCGCGAAGACACAGGGCAAGACTAGAGCGGGGATCGGCGGGTTCGGTCAGGCCTTGGGGTCGGCCGGTGCGCCGACTCCCATGGCCTCACGAACCTCGGCCAGGGTCTCGGATGCCATGCCCTCCGCACGGCTGGCACCCTCGGCCAGGATCTGCTCCAGGCCGGCCTCGTCTTCCCGGATTGCGGGGTAGGCATCCCTGATCGGTGCAAGCAGCTCGACCACGGCCTCGGCCACCGCGCCCTTGAAATCCCCGTAACCCTGCCCTTCGAAACGAGCCTCGATCTCCCCGGCATCGGCTCCCGAGGCTACGGCCAGGATGTTGATCAGGTTGGTGACCCCCGGTTTTTCCGGGGAGCGGACCACCTCCTTACCCGAATCCGTCACGGCGCTTCCGAACTTTCGTCGGATGTCTTCCTCGGAATCCAGGAGATAGATACGACCGTTGTCTGACCCGGCGGTCGTCGACATCTTGTTCTCGGGCTCCTGGAGATCCATGACCTTCGCGCCCGTTTCCGGAATGCGGTGCTCGGGAACGGTCAACACCTCACCGAAGCGTTCATTGAAACGTCGCGCGATCTCACGCATCAGCTCGACGTGCTGGCGCTGATCCTCGCCCACCGGGACCTCTGAAGCACGGTAGGCCAGGACGTCGGCCGCCTGGAGAACGGGATAGAAGAACAGCCCGGCCGAGACCAGCTCCCGCTGACGGCCGGACTTCTCCTTGAACTGGTGCATCC
>JBBAUQ010000082.1:0-6659 GCA_040398125.1 Solirubrobacterales bacterium
GCCGGCATGGCGGCCGACCTCTTCGAGACCTACGCCGTGACCACCGTCGCCGTCATGCTCCTCGGGGTCCTCTACTTCGCCGATGACGTCTCCAACACCCTGGCCCTCTACCCGTTGGTGATCGGCGGTGTGGCAATCATCGCCTCGATCATCGGGTCGCTGCTGGTCTCGACCAAGACCGACCGGGTCGAAGGGGCGCTCTACCGGGGACTGATCATCTCGGGAGTTCTTTCGATCATCGCCTTCTACCCCGTTACGGACTGGCTGATGTCCGGTCCGCTCGACGGGGCAGCCGAGAAGGGCGGTCAGGCCCTGGCCGATGCGACCGTTACGGGCGTATGGCTTTGCGCCGTGGTTGGTGTGGCCGTCACGGCCCTGCTGTTCGTCATCACCGACTACTACACGTCGACCCGTTTTCGCCCGGTCAAGACGATCGCCAAGGCCTCCCAGACCGGCCACGCGACCAACATCATCCAGGGCCTGGCCCAAGGATTCCAGGCGACCGCCGCCCCGGCGCTGGTCCTGGCAGTTGCCATCCTGGTTGCCAACGAGCTCGCCGGGATCTACGGCATCGGCATCGCCGTCATGGCCCAGCTGTCTCTCACCGGCCTGATCGTCGCGCTGGACGCCTTCGGGCCGATCACCGACAACGCCGGAGGCATCGCCGAGATGGCCGAGCTGCCGGAAGATGTCCGCAACGTGACCGACCCGCTCGACGCGGTAGGCAACACGACCAAGGCAGTGACCAAGGGCTACGCGATCGGGTCGGCTGCGCTGGCGGCCCTGGTCCTGTTCGCCGCCTTCAAGTACGAACTGGAGGAGAAGGCGGCCGAGAAGGCCGTAGACCTCGAGTCACTGTTCAACCTTTCGGATCCGGCCGTACTGATCGGCTTGATCATCGGCGGCATGATGGTCTACCTCTTCTCGGCCTTCGCGATCGAGGCCGTCGGGCGAGCCGGAGGGCAGGTCGTCGAGGAGGTCAGGCGTCAGTTCCGTGAACACCCCGGGATCATGGAGGGCACCGAGAAGCCCGACTACGCCCGGGCGGTCGGCCTGGTCACCGGCGCTGCACAGAAGGAGATGATCCTGCCGGCAATGATCCCGATCGCGGTGCCGATCATCGTCGGCATCCTGAGCGTTGACGCACTCGGTGGCCTTTTGATCGGCGTGATCGTGGTCGGCCTGTTTGCCGCGATCTCGATGACCGCCGGCGGCGGGGCCTGGGACAACGCGAAGAAGTTGATCGAGGACGGCGAGTACGGGGGCAAGGGCTCTGATGCCCATGCTGCCTCGGTGACCGGAGACACGGTGGGTGACCCTTACAAGGACACCGCCGGGCCTGCGATCAACCCGATGATCAAGGTCGCGAACATCGTGGCGATCCTGATCATCCCGATCGTCAACTTCTGATCGGGGTAAACCGGACCGGGGGACCCGGCTGGGCCGGGATCCATCCGGGCTGTCCTGAAAGAAGGCTGCGGGGCAGGGACTCGAACCCCGATTTCACGGACCAGAACCGCGCGAATTACCATTATTCTACCCCGCAGCGCCCGACCAAGGTTACCGTCGAAGCCCCGTTTTCGTAGCCAGGGCGCCGCTTAAATTGGGTTACCCGACCGGCACTTTTGCTACCTTCGCGACGTGGCAAAGCACTCGAAATCCGCGCTCCTGGCAGGGTCCCTGCTCATCGCCGGAGCACTGTTCATCGGCTGCGGCGGCGGTGATGACGAGGTGACGACGGAGCAGCCCGCGACCGTGCCAGAGGATCCAGTGGTCACCCAGAGCGAGTTGATCGACGAGGGCAACCAGATCTGTGCAGAGGTGAACGCCGCCATCGGGACGATCCAGGCCTCCGATTCGGCCAGCTCCACGACCCTCGAGTCGCAGCTGGCGACGGTCTATGACGGTCTCGCGGACCGCCTCGAGGAACTCGGCAAGCCGAGCGACGGAGCGGCCCCGGTGGCCGTGATCGCAGCTGCCAGGACCCTTGCCGAGCAGGGCGACGGATCGACCGAGGAGCTCCGCCAGGCTGCCGATGAGTACGGCCTCGACGACTGCGCCGAAGAGCCAACGGCACCCGACACCTCCGGTACTGACTCCGCGGCCGGGGACTCGGACGGCAGTGACGGTGATACAGCTGCTCCGGCCCCGGCTCCTGCTCCGGCCCCGGCGCCCACTCCCGTCCCGAGCGGAGGCGGATCATCCGGCGGGGGAGCGGGCGGACCGCCGAGCGGCGGGATCAGTCCGGGCTGACGCACGCCGCCTCGCCTCCTCAGGCCGGCACTATCGAATGCTCCCCGGGTGATCGTTAGTGGCTATCGAGGTACTCGATCACTCGCTGAGCTGTCCGATCTGTCGGTCTGACCTCGGCCGTCAGGCCGGAGCCTTCCTCTGTCCGGAGGGCCACTTGTTCGACATAGCCAAGCAGGGCTACGTGAATCTGGTCGGGCCGGGTGGCGGCGTCCACACCGCTGACAGCAAGGAGATGCTCGCCGCCCGGCATCGTGTCCTGGAGGCCGGACTATTCGAGCCGATCTCAGTGGAGCTGGGCCGAATCCTTCTGGAGGCGGGCCTGGAGACCCGGGATGGCCTCGTGGTCGACCTCGGCTGTGGGACCGGCCATTACCTCGATCGGGTACTCGAGACGCTGCCGAGGATGAGCGGGATCGGCCTTGACAACTCAAAGGTGGCCGTCCGCCAGGTCGCCCGCCGCCATCCAAGGGCCGGTGCGGCGGTGGCCGATATCTGGGAGTACATCCCCATCCGAAGTGACCTGACCAACGTGGTCTTGAACCTCTTTGCCCCGCGGAACCCGGCCGAGATGGAGAGGATCACCGCCTCGGGGGGCCTGATCACGGTGGTGTCTGCCGGAGAGGGACATCTGGACGAGCTGATCGAGAGGTTTTCGATGATCTCGGTCGATCCCTCCAAGGCGGAGCGACTCGAACGGGGATTCGGGCATCTCGAACCGGTCGTCCGGGCGCGGGAGGTCAGCTGGAAGATGGATCTGTTCCGTTCCGAGGTCGAGGACGTCGTCGCCATGGGACCGAGTGCCGGTCGCCTCGAGCCAGACCAGTTGACCGCAGCCGTCGCCGCCCTGCCTGATCGCACCGAAGTTACCGGCGTGGTCTCGGTTTCGGCCTTCAAGGTCGCCTGAAACCGCGATCGGAAGACTCTTCTCTTCGGGAGCGGACATAATGCCCGGCGTGGAAGTGGTGAGGGGATCCAGGAGGCGAGCTCGGTGAGCGAGCGCAAGCCTGCATCGGATCAGACGGCCGGACTCAACCGGTCAGTCCTCGAACGGCTCCCCTTCGAGGACCGTCGTGACTTCGAGGACGCGGCCCGTGGCCTGATCGCCCCGCTTCCCGATGGCCCGGTACTGAGCGAATCCGGCATCTTCGCCTTCGATCCCGAGCGCCTGGCCTTCGTAGATGGTGAGGCCGATGCGCCGGATACCGTCAACCCCAGTCTCTGGCGTCAGTCCGCACTGATCGCCAAGGGTGGGCTCTTCCAGGTCTGCGACCGGATATTCCAGGTGCGGAACATGGACCTCTCCAACATGACCTTGATCGAGGGGGACACCGGCTTGATCGTGGTCGATCCACTGATATCGATGGAGACGGCCAGGGCAGCCCTGGAGCTCTACTTCCAGCACCGACCGAGGGTTCCGGTGGTGGCCGTGGTCCACTCCCACAGCCACGTCGACCACTACGGCGGTGTCCGTGGAGTTGTCGACCAGGCCGACGTGGATTCCGGGAAGGTGCGGATCATCGCGCCCGAGGGCTTCCTCGAGGCAGCGGTCTCGGAGAACGTCCTGGCCGGCAACGTGATGAGCCGGCGTTCCCAGTACCAGTTCGGCCCCCTCCTGGCGGCCGATCCCCAGGGAACGGTCGGGGCCGGGATCGGCACCGGGGTCTCGCTCGGCACGATCACATTGATTCCGCCGACCGAAGAGGTAACCCCTGAACGTTCCCGACTCGAGATCGACGGCCTCGAGTTCGAATTCATGCTCACCCCGGATACCGAGGCGCCGGCCGAGATGCACTGGTATATCGAGGAGCTCTCGGCCCTTACCGCGGCCGAGAACTGCCTGCACACGCTGCACAACACCTACCCGATACGGGGAGCCCAGGTCCGGGACCCGCTGGCCTGGTCGCGTTACCTGAATGAAACCCTCTTGAAGTGGGGTGATCGGGCCGAGGTGATGTACGGCATGCACCACTGGCCCGTCTGGGGTTCCGAACGGATAAGGGAGATGCTCACCCTCGGGCGGGATGCCTATCGCTACATCAATGATGAGACCCTGCGGCTCGCCAACCACGGCCTGACCCCGGAGGAGATCGCCGAGCAGGTCTCCTTTCCCGATCGGGTTGCCCGGCACTGGGCGACCCGGGAGTACTACGGCACCGTCAGCCACAACGTCAAGGCGACCTACACGCGGTACCTCGGCTGGTTCGACGGCAATCCGGCAAGGCTCAACCCGCTGCCGCCGGTCGAGTCAGCCAACCGATATGTCGAGTACATGGGCGGGGCCGACGCCGTCCTCGCCCGGGCCCGGGAGGCTTACGAGGCCGGCGAATACCGCTGGGTGGCCCAGGTGCTGAACCACGTCGTCTTCGATGATCCGGCGAACCAGTCGGCCCGAGACCTGGCGGCCGATGCCATGGAGCAGTTGGGCTATCAGTGCGAGTCGGCGACCTGGCGAAATGCCTATCTCACAGGTGCCCAGGAGCTCCGGCTCGGAACACCCGACCTGCCGATCGCCCCCGAGTCGGCTTCCCCCGACACGATCGCCGCGATGTCCCTGCCGATGCTGTTCAACTTCCTGGCCATCCGCCTGAACGGTGAACGGGCTCCCGAGGCCGAGCTCCGTCTGAACCTGGTTCTCACCGACACGTCGGAGAAGGCTGCCCTGGAGGTCGTCAACGGGGTCCTCAACCATTTCGAGGGACTTCACCTTGAAGATGCCGATGCGACCCTCTCGCTGGACCGGGAAACCCTCGGAATGCTGGTGGCCGGCAAGCTCGATCTGGCCGGTGCGGTCGAGGCCGGCAAGTTGAGCGGCGATCCCTCCATCGCACCCCTCGAGGAACTCTTCGCGATGCTCGACACCTTCTCGCTCTGGTTCCCGGTTATCGAGCCCTAGCCGTCGCCCTGGCCGTCGTCGTGTCCGTTGAGGTGAGAACGATCGGACAGCGGGATCACGAACCACAGCACCCCGAAGAGCAGCAGTGAGGCACCGCCGGTTATCGCCGTGGGGACTGGCCCGAAGAGGAGGTCGGTAACCAGTATCACCGCTCCGGTGATGGTCAGGCCGAGCGTGCCGAGGCCGGCGATCGCCACGCGATTTGCCAGCGGCACCAGGCGGCGCTTCATCTGAAGCCGGAAGGTGAGGCGGTGGTAGGCAGTCGGGGTGATCAGGAGGATCGTCGAGAGGGCAGCCAGTAACAGGGTTGCGAAATAGATCCCTTCCTGGAGGCTCGAGACCTCAGCAAAGCGGGCCTGGAAGGGCGCGGCGAGCAGGAAGCCGAAGAGGATCGTGACCCCGGGGAGAGCCAGGCGCAATTCCTGGAGGAGCTCGCTCAGGTTGCGGTCGAGGCGAGCCTCCTCGGGGGACTTGGGGTCAGGGGTGGGCAGCTCGGTCATCCCGATCGGCCTGAACACCGGTAGGGTCGAGTAATGGAGCGCCCGCCAGAGACCGAAGCCGAGATCCAGGAGGAGATGAAGGAACTCGGTGTGGACAATGACGCCACCGGAAAACCGGAGCTGTTCCTCTCCCAGGTGATGATCAAGGTCATCGCCGGACTATTCATAGTCCTGATGCTGGCCGGGCTTCTGCTGCTCGTCTTCTGAGACCGGCCTTCAGGGTCGGGTCAACTCGAAGGCCATCTCCTCGAAGACCTCGACGTACTGATCGACTGCTTCATCGTCGTGAGTGACCGAGAGGGTCCACTCCTCCTCGCGGCCGGGCGTCATGAAGATGCCGCGGTTCATGTTGAACAGCCAGGCCAGGTCGCACAGCTCGGCATCCTGATTGGCCTTGAACGTCTCGTAGTCGATGATCTTGGTGGGTGAGAAGGTGACGCACCCCTTGGAGCCGATACCGACCGCATAGCCGGGGAGGTTGTGCTTCTCGATGACTTCGGTGCAGCCTTCCAGGATCCGGTCGTTCAGGCGATCCAGCTTCTCGTAGGCCTCGGGCGTCATCACCTGTTCGAGGTTGGCCCGTGCGGCCGCCATGCAGAGTGGGTTCCCGTTGTAGGTGCCGACCTGGTAGACGCTGCCGTCCTCGACACAGGCCATCACTTCCTCGGTTCCACCGATGGCCCCGACCGGAAAACCGCCGCCCAGTGCCTTGGCGAGCGTGACGAGGTCAGGCGTTACCCCGAACTTCTCGGTGGCTCCGCCAGGGGCGATCGTTACCCCCGTCTTGACTTCATCAAAGATCAGGACGACGCCCATCTCCTCGGTTATCCGGCGGACCTCCTCCAGGTAACCGGGCTCGGGCAGGACTACCCCGAGGTTCATCATCGCCGCCTCCATGATCACGCAGGCCGGGAGCCTTCCCTCGTCCCGCATCCGGACCAGACGGCGCTCCATCGCACCGGCGTCATTGAAGGGGACGGCGATCACCTGGTCGACGGTCGCCTGGGGGATGC
>JBBAUQ010000083.1:0-6649 GCA_040398125.1 Solirubrobacterales bacterium
TCACCTCCCCGATAGACGGGTTCTTCGAGGCGATGAGCGGATTCACCACGACCGGCGCATCGGTGATCTCCGACGTCGAGTCCCAGAGTGACGCCATCCTCCTCTGGCGGAGCATCACCCAGTGGCTCGGTGGGGTCGGCATCGTGGTCTTGATCGTTGCCGTGGCGCCGATCAGCGGCCCCGGTCTGCAGCGGGCCTTCTATGCCGAAGCCTCAGGTGTCGAGGCAGACCGGCTGACGCCGCGCATCGTCGATACGGCCAAGATCATCGCCGCGATCTACCTGGTGCTGTCGCTCGCGGCCGTGGTTGCCTTTGTGGTTGGCGGGATGACCCTGTTCGACGCGGTCAACCACTCGATGGCCGCCCTCTCGACCGGTGGCTTCTCGACGAAAAACCTTTCGTTCGGGGCCTTCGATTCCACCCTCCAGCTGATCGCGATCGTCTTCATGCTCCTCGGCGGGATCAACTTCGCCTTCTACTGGCGCGTGATCAAGGGTCGCAGCGTCCGTCCCCAGGCGATCGAGGTCGTGGCCTTCCTCCTGCTGACGCTCCTGTTCGTCATCGTGATCGCGATCAGCCTCTGGCTGACCAAGGAGGAGACCGGTGTCGGCCAGATATTCCTCGACTCCGGGTTCAGCGTGGCGAGCATCATCACGACTACCGGCTTCACCTCGGTCGACTTCGACGCCTGGAACTCGTTCGCCCGCACCCTGATCCTCCTGATCATGTTCGTCGGCGCCTGCGCGGGATCCACTGCGGGCGGGATCAAGGTGATCCGCATCCTGCTGCTCGGGCAGTCGGCCTCCCAGGAACTCCAACGCCAGATCAAACCGACTGCGATCCGGGTGCTGAGGATCGGTTCCCGCGTCTTCTCAGAGGACGTCCGCCGGGCCGTGCTCGGCTTCTTCCTGATCTATGTCGGCGTCTACGTCGCCGGGGTCATCCTGTTGACCCTCGGGGGCCTCGATCCGCTCTCCTCGATCAGCGCCGCGACCGCGACCCTGAACTGCGTCGGCCCGGGAATCGCCGAGGTCGGTGCGCTCGACAACTACGAGGCGCTATCGCAGTTCAACCGAATGGTCGCCAGCTTCCTGATGCTGACCGGCAGGTTGGAGATCTTCACCGTCGTGGCACTTCTGGTTGCCCTGGCGTCGCGGCTCAGGGAAGCCATTCCGGCTCGCTGAGGTCTTCGGGCTTCCGCCTGACCCTGAACAGCTCGACCGGCTTGCTCATCCCCTTGAACTTGTGCCTTCCGGCAGTCGAGTAACTGAACCGGTCACCTCCGGCCTCGACCGCCGTAGCCTCGGCCAGAACGCTGCCCGGTCGGGCCGTCTCGGTGATCCGGCTGGCCAGGTTGACCGGGTGCCCGAACCAGTCCCCCACCTGCTGGATCGCCTGCCCTCGGGCGACACCGACCCGCAGGGCCGGCAGGTCCTCGCCGGCCTCCTCGCCAACCTCGATGAAACGGAGTGCCGCGTCGAAGATCGCCCCGCCATCCTCCGACACCATCATCGCTGCGTCCCCGACCAGCTTGACGAGCCTGACCTCGGGGTTGGTGACCTCGATGGCGACCGACTCGAGCAAGGCGGTCACTGAACCGATCCTCTCGAGTTCACTCCGCTCACCAAGCCGGGTGAAGCCGACCAGGTCGGCAAAGCAGACCGAGACCTCGACCGCATCGGCCCGGGCGAGCCACCCCGGCTAGGCCGCCTCGATGACATCGCCCCGGACTTGATCGATGAAGTGCGAGCGAAGGGCATAGGAGAGCGCCTGTTCCCCGAGCGGGAAGAGTTCCTCGGCCGCATCACGGAGGGTCATCGCGACCTCGAACTCGTTCGAGCCGGGATCGACCAGGTCCGATGCGACGAGGTCACGGTAAGCCTGGGCGATCCGGGCGGTGCCGCTGCCGACCTGCCTGGTCAAGGCCAGGATCCCCTCGGTCGAGATGCCGGCCTCCTGGAACTTCTTCATCCGTCGGGCGGCAGCGAGGTCCTCCTCGCCGAAGGTCATCTGCCCGGGTTCCGGTTTCGGGAAGCCGAGTGCGGCGACCAGCTTCTGGAAATCCTCGACCGAGAGCCCGGTCTCCTGGGAGATCTCGGTCGGCGTCAGGGTGCGGCGCCTGAGACCGAGCTTCAGATCGGCCGGAATCAGGGCCAACCGGTCTGCCCGGGCCTCGCTCTTCAAGTCCCTGAGAGAGATCCCGCTGTCGATCAGGTACTCGAGTAGCTGTCGGCGTGCCTCGCGATCGGCCCCTTCCAGGCCATCGAACAGGCCCTCGGCTTCGAAGTCTGGGTACTCAGGCAAGGGCCACCGCACCCCCGCGCCTGGGGTCTCCTCCACCGGCAAGCTCCCCCGACACCGGAGAACGGGTGACGACCTGAACCCCGCCGAAGAAGAGGTTCCTTTCCCGCCACCGGAAAACCTCGAGTCCATCGCTCGCCAACTGATCGAGGGCAGTCGGATCCACACCGGGCTCTGCCTGGAGCAGGTCGCCCTCGAGATGAATACGGGCGGCATCGACCGCTGCCTGTGGGTCCATGTTCTTGCCGAGCATGTTCACGGTCGTCTGAAGTATGGCCGACCGGATCCGATTTGAGCCGGCGCTTCCCAGGCCGGCGACCACCTCTCCGTCATCGAGGATCAAGGTGGGTGCCATCATCGAGCCGATCCTCGCCCCGGGCTCATCGGTGTGGAAACCGAGCGGATTGAGGTCCTCTTCTCCCAGCATGTTGTTCAGGTGGATTCCGGTACCGGGCACGACAAGGCCGGACCCGGTGCCGTTGGAGCAGGTGACCGAGGCGCAGAGGCCCTCGCCGTCCATGACCGAGAGGTGGGTGGTCGAGCCGAGGCCATCGGTGCCGCCCAGTACGCGGTCGAGCGACGCCTCCGAGAGAAACTCGTCGACGAAGCCCGGGGATCCCAGTTTCTCGGCGAATTCACGGGATCGGGCCGCGTTGGCCGCGCCCATAACCTCGGCCAGCTGGATCGTTCCCACGGAATCGAGCCTCTCGAGGAGGGCCAGCGAGTAGGCGATCAGGATCCCCCCGGCCGAAGGAGGCGGGTTCGTCAGGACCTCGCTCCCGCGAAAGTGGGCCCCGACCGGTTCTCGCTCGGCGACGCCGTATTCAGCCAGGTCGGCCATCGAGAGGATTCCGCCCCGGGAGCAGACGTAGTCCTCGATCTTTTCGGCCGTCTCTCCCCCGTAGATCGAGTCGGCACCTTCCTCGGCGAACCGTTCGAGGGCCAGGGCTAGGTCCGGATACCGGAACAGGTCGCCCTCACCGAGGATCCTGCCCTCGGGTGCGTAGATCTCACGAGCTGCCGGTGTAGCCGTGTAGATCGGCTCGAGGATCCGGAGGACGTAGGCCTGCTGGCTGTTGAGCGGTGCGCCCTCCCGGGCGTACCTGACTGCCGGGCCGACCAGCTCCCGGAGTGGCATGGATCCGAAGCTCCCCAGGGCCGACTGGATGCCGGCGGCCGTCCCGGGCACCCCGCAGGAAGCGGCACCGACGTTGAAAACCTGGGACGTGTCCTCATCGAAGTGCACCGGCACGGGGCGCAGCTCATCAGTCAGCTGATGGCCGCCTGCCCCCGGAACTGCCACGAAGAAATCGAAGACGATCGGCTCACGACCGGGGCCGCCGACGATCATGAAGCCTCCGGCCCCCAGTCCGGTCAGGGCACTCTCCAGGGAGAAGGAAGCCATCATTGCCGCGACCGCGGCATCTACGGCGTTGCCGCCCTCCCTGAGGATCTCGGCACCGGTCTCGGCAGCCAGGGGATGGCCGGCGGCGGCGACACCCCGTCGCGCCGTCACGGCCTAGTTGAGGAACTCTGGTACGTCGCTGCCACCGACCGGGGAGAAGGTGTCGGTAAGCCCCTTGCGCCGACGCGACCGGGAGCCCGACTCCTCGCCCTCGGACTCGCCCGAGTAGCGCGCCCTGGCGGCTCTCGAGTCGATCCGGGTGGCGACTACCGTGATCCAGAGCTCGTCACCCAGTTCCTCGTCGATGTTTGCTCCGAAGATGATGTTGGCGTCCGGGTGGGCAGCATCCCCGATCGCCCGTGCGGCCTCCGAGACCTCGATCAGTGAGAGGTCCGGCCCGCCGGTGATCGACAGCAGGATCGCCCGGGCGCCGTCCATCGGGTTCTCGAGCAGCGGTGATTCGATCGCCCTCTCGACGGCGACCATCGCCCGCTCTGAACCGGTCCCCATGCCGATCCCGAGCAGGGCACGACCGGCGTCTGCCATCACTGAGCGGACGTCGGCGAAGTCGAGGTTGATCAGCGAAGGAAGCGTGACCAGGTCCGAGATCCCCTGTACCCCCTGGCGAAGGACGTCATCGGCGACCTGGAAGGCATCGACCATCGGGGTCGACTCCTCCAGGACCTCGAGCAGACGGTCGTTCGGGATTACGATCAGGGTGTCGACCTCACCGGCCAGGGCCTCTATCCCCTGCTCGGCCGACTTGGACCGCTTGGTGCCTTCGAAGCTGAAGGGACGGGTCACGATGCCGACCGTGAGGGCGCCCACGTCACGGGCGAGGCGAGCGATCACCGGAGCGGCACCGGTACCGGTACCGCCACCGGCTCCGGCGGCGATGAACACCATGTCGGTGCCCTTGAGCATCCGCTTGATCCGGTCCTGTTCCTCGAAGGCCGCCCTGAAACCGAGGGCCGGGTCGGAACCGGCTCCCAGGCCACGGGTCTCTTCTCCACCGATGTGGATGGTCGTGTCGGCAAGACTCAACTGGAGTGACTGGAGGTCCGTGTTGACCGCAAGGAACTCGACCCCGGGCACCCCGGCATCGATCATCCGGTTGACCGCGTTGACCCCACCGCCGCCAACGCCGATCACCTTGATCACGGGAGTGTGGGGAACTCCGGCCCGGGGAACGGAACCGGCCGGTCCGCCTTCCGAATCAGCGCCACCGGGACGCTCCGAGAAGACCCTTCTCAACCTGTCCTGGGTATCGGCGGGGCCGGATTCCTCTTCGCCGAAGCTCGACGGGGCAGCGGCTTCCGAGCGTGCCCTCACTCTCGAGGTCTCGAGGGGATCGAGACGGCCATACCGTCCGGCTGCACTGGGATCAGGGGCGCCGGCTCCAGAGGCTGCTGACTTTCGGACCCGGGGCTCGGGTGCCTCCTCGACCGGCTCGACCGAAGCGGCCTCGGCCTCGACGGACTCTCCGCTGTCCTCGGGCGGGGCCTCCTTGGAAGAAGTCGAGCGGAAGAGGTCAGAGAGCGGCCCCTCCCTCATGCTCGCGCGTTTACGGCGAGCCATCTTTCAGGAGCTCCTCAGCCAAGTTTCTGTAGTAGGAAGCAGCACTGCTCTGCGGATCGTACTTGAGCACACTACTGCCCCGTACCGGCGCCTCGGCGAACTTGATCGCCTTACGGATCCGCGACTTGAAGACGAGGTCACCGAAGTTCTCCTCGAGCATGGCGATCGCCTCCCTTGCGTGAAGGGTCCGGGAGTCGAACATGGTCGGCAGGATCCCGGCCATCTGGACGTCCGGGTTGAGGTTCTCCTGGATCATGGTCAAGGTGTTCTGGAGCTGGACCAGGCCACGCATCGAGAGGTACTCGCACTGGACCGGGACGATCACCTTGTTCGAGGCGGTCAGGGCATTGATCGTCAGCAGCCCGAGGCTCGGAGGGGTATCGATGCAGATGTAGTCGTAATCAGGCTGTACCTTGGCGAGCGCCTTCTCGAGGGATCGCTCCCGGCCGATCTTCGTACTCATCGCGATCTCGGCTCCGGCGAGATCCAGTGACGAGACTGCGATGTCGATCTCCCTCTCGGCGATTACATCCCGAATCGGCAGGTCATCCACCAGCACGTCGTACATGCTGGCTTCGACCTCGTCGGGGTCGATCCCCTGGCTCATGGTCAGGTTCCCCTGCGGATCGAGGTCCACGCAGAGGACCTTGTGACCCTTCTCGGCGAGGGCCACCGCGAGGTTGAGGGTCGAGGTCGTCTTGGCGACCCCACCCTTCTGGTTGGCGAAGCTGATCACCTCGGCGAGGTCCGTTGGATCGACGGGCTCTTCCTGCTTGGGCTTCGGCTCACCCTTCTTGGGGGTCAGCAGCTCGGCGGCCTTCAGCCTGATCTCGGTTTCCTCGGCTGCCGCCTCTTCCTCTACCCGGGCCAGCTCCTCCTCGACCGCAGGGGCTGTCTCGGCCGGCTCGGCCGCCGGCTGGGTCGCTTTCGGCTCAGCGGTCTCGACTGCCGACTCGGCGGCAGGCTTCTCTGTCTCTTTGGTGCGCGAAAAGAATCCCATTGGGCCGGTATTCGCAGCCCGTAACCGTTTTCCTGCCCCACCGACCGCCGCTTTGCCGCGGTCGTTTTTCCGGTTGAATAGCCCGGTGCTGAACTTCCTCGACAAACGGCTCCTGTTCGTCACCGGCAAGGGTGGCGTCGGCAAGTCCACTGTGTCGGTCGCGCTCGGTATCCGAGCGGCCCTCGAGGGCAAGCGGACGATCATCTGTGAGGTCGCTGCCGCCGAGAACACCTCGCGAATGTTCCGTCAGGAAGAGGTCGGGTTCCGCGAGGTCGAGCTGGCCAATGACCTGTGGGCGATCTCGATCGACCCCGACGACTCGATGCGTGAATACGTCCTGCTCCAGCTGAAGGTCAAGGCGATGC
>JBBAUQ010000084.1:0-6538 GCA_040398125.1 Solirubrobacterales bacterium
TCGGTCGGGACCTCGGGTTCGTTTTCGAACACATCCAATCCGACCGCCCCGAGTCGGCCTTCCGTCAGGGCCGTGGCGACGGCCTGGCCATCGACCAGTGACCCGCGTGAAGTGTTGACCAGGATGGCGCCCGGCTTCATCTGTCCGATCGCCCCCTCATCGATCAGGTTGGCCGTATCCGCTGTGGCGGCCAGGTGGACCGAAACCACGTCGGCCCGGCCGAGTAACTCCTGTAACTCGGCGTAGGTGGCGCCGAGGTCACGTTCGGCCGCCGGTCGTTGCTGCCTGGACCAGTAGAGGAGCTCTCCACCCAGGCCGGCCATCAGCTCGGCGTACCGGGTACCGATCCGCCCCATGCCGAGCACCCCGATGACCGCCCCGGTCAGCTCGACCCCGCGGAACTCGCCGGGATCCCAGCCGGTCCAGGCCCCTTCCCGGAGCTGGCGTTCGGCGGCCGGGATCTGGCGGGCCGCGGCGAAGGTGAGCCCGACCGCCAGCTCGGCCGTCGCGTTGGTGAGCACGTCCGGGGTGTTGGTCACCGGAATGCCGCGCTCACGGCAGGCATCGAGGTCGACGTTGTCATAACCAACGGCGAAATTTGCCACCACCTCGAGGGACGGTCCGGCGGCCTCCAGCAGCTCGCCCCTGACCGGAACGGTCGGGTCGGCGACGATCGCCGCGGCCCCCGGCACCAGGCCGAGCAACTCGTCCGGCCCACAGTCCAGCCCGCCCTCGATCACCTCGAACCTCTCTTCGAGCAGCTCCCTGCCGGCCGCAAGGAGTGTCCTGGCGAGGACGACCTTCTTGTCCGGCTCGCTTCCACTGGAATCGGTCACAGCGAGACCCTATCTCGGCCGTCACCCGACACCCATAAATATCGGTGTGTGACACCCAACACACTTACCCACTGCCATCACTGACCAATTACATAACACTCATTACACACTGTGTAAGTCATATCTGCCCACTATCGACCAACACTCTCTACACTCACTATGAGTTCGGTCAAGGCACCGGTTCTAGTAGGAGGTTCATCCGATCAGGTGCCCGGTAATCGATCACACCCGAATCTCCTGACAAGAAACTGCCCATAGGGCAATGAAAGGTAGCTGTGGCTGAGAAGACAGATGCGTTGAAGAAATTGGTCGAGAAGCGTTTGAGTGAGCTCGATGACGAGCGTCGCGAACTGGAGGACGCCCTCCGGAAGCTCGGCGGGCGGGCCAGGCGTGGACCGGGACGGCCCCGCAAGGCCGGCAGTCGTGCCGGGACCACCGGGACCCGCACCCGACGCAAGCGCAAGGGCGGCACCCGCTCAGAGCAGGCGCTCAAGGCCGTCAAGGCCAAGCCCGGGATTACGGCCGGTGAGGTTGCCAAGCAGCTGAAGATCGAGCCGAACTACGTCTACCGGGTGATGGGCGACCTGGTCAAGGAGAAGAGCGTCAAGAAGAAGGGCCGGGGCTACTACCCCGCCTGATCGCTCGGCGATCAAGGGATTTACTGGAAGGGGCCGCGCCGGTACAGGACCGGCGCGGCCCCTTTTTCATGCCCTTCCGCCGCCGGGCTAGATCAGGCCCATCTCGGCGACGGCGTCACGTTCCTCGAACAGTTCGGCCACTGAGGCATCGATCCGCTCGCGTGAGAAACCGTCCAGTTCCAGTCCTTCGACGATCGTGTACTCACCACCGGCACAGATCACCGGGAAGCTCGAGATGATCCCCTCGTCGATCCCGTAGCTGCCGTCCGTCGGAATCGCCATCGAGGTCCAGTTGCCGGGCGGGCTGCCCTGCACCCAGTCACGGATGTGGTCGATCGCGGCGTTGGCCGCCGAGGCCGCGCTCGAGGCGCCCCTGGCCTCGATGATCGCCGCCCCGCGCTTGGCGACCTGGGGGATGAAGTCATCCTTGATCCAGGCCTCGTCATCGACCAGGTCCCAGGCACTCTGGCCGTTGACCAGGGTGTGGACCAGGTCGGGGTACTGGGTGGTCGAGTGGTTGCCCCAGATCGTCATGTTCCTGATCTCCTCGATCGGCACCTCGAGCTTGCTGGCCAGCTGGGCGATCGCCCTGTTGTGGTCCAGGCGGGTCATCGCGGTGAACCGCTCCCGCGGAACGTCCGGTGCCGCGGCCGAGGCGATCAGGGCGTTGGTGTTGGCCGGGTTGCCCACGACCAGGACCCGGATGTCGTCGGCCGCCCCCTCGTTAATCGCCTCACCCTGGGGTTTGAAGATGCCGCCGTTGGCCTCGAGCAGGTCGGAGCGCTCCATTCCGGGACCGCGCGGCCTGGCACCGACCAGCATCGCGATGTTCGCCCCATCGAAGGCGTCCTTCGGCCGGTCCGATATCTCGATCCCGGCCAACAGCGGGAAGGCACAGTCCTCGAGCTCCATCGCGGTGCCCTCGGCAGCCGTGACGGCATCCGGTATCTCCAGCAGGCTGAGGTTGACCGGGGTATCGGGGCCGAGCATCTGGCCGCTGGCGATCCTGAACAGGAGCGCGTAACCGATCTGGCCGGCCGCGCCGGTGACTGTGACTTTGACTGGGTTTGCCACTGTTTCCTTCTCCTTGCCTCGTTTTACGTTGCTCAAGCCATCCGCTGCCGCAGGTTCTCATCGATCGAGCCGAGGAACTCCTGGGTCGTCTGGTACTCCTGGTCCGGCCCGATCAGCAGGGCCAGGTCCTTGGTCATCTTGCCGCTCTCGACCGTCTCGATGCAGGTCTGCTCGAGGGCCTCGGCGAAGCCGGCCACCTCGGGCGTCCCGTCCATCCTGGCCCGAGCCAAGAGGCCCCTGGTCCAGGCGAAGATCGAGGCGATCGGGTTGGTCGAGGTCTCCTTGCCCTGCTGGTGCTGGCGGTAGTGACGGGTGACCGTGCCGTGGGCGGCTTCGGCCTCGACCGTCTTGCCGTCGGCACTCATCAGGACGCTGGTCATCAGGCCGAGTGAGCCGAACCCCTGGGCGACCGTGTCGGACTGGACGTCACCGTCGTAGTTCTTGCAGGCCCAGACGTAGCCTCCCTCCCACTTCAGTGATGCGGCCACCATGTCATCGATCAGTCGGTGCTCATAGGTCAGCCCGGCGGCCTCGAAGTCGGCCTTGAACTCCTGGTCGAACACCTCCTGGAAGATGTCCTTGAACCGGCCGTCGTACTTCTTGAGGATCGTGTTCTTGGTCGAGAGGTAGACCGGGAAGCCGCGGTCCAGTCCGTAACGGAATGAGGCCCGGGCGAAGTCGGTGATCGAGGCGTCGGTGTTGTACATCGACATCGCCACCCCGCCCCCCTCGAAGTCATACACCTGGAACTCCATCGGCTCGGACTCGTCCTCCGGGGTGAAGGTGAGGGTCAGCCGGCCCGGCCCGGGCGCCACCATGTCGGTCGCCCGGTACTGGTCACCGAAGGCATGGCGGCCGACCACGATCGGCTTGGTCCAAGTCGGAACGAGCCGCGGGATGTTCGAGATCACGATCGGCTCGCGGAAGATCACCCCGCCGAGGATGTTCCTGATCGTCCCGTTAGGTGAGCGGTACATCTCCTTGAGGCCGAACTCCTCGACCCGGGCCTCGTCCGGGGTGATGGTCGCGCACTTGACCCCGACCCCGTACTCCCTGATCGCCTCGGCCGCGTCGACCGTGATCCGGTCTTCGGTCGCATCGCGACTCTCCATCCCGAGGTCGTAGTACTTCAGGTCTATGTCGAGGTAGGGCAGGATCAGCTGCTCCTTGATGAATGCCCAGATGATCCGGGTCATCTCATCCCCGTCGAGCTCGACGACCGGGTTCTCAACTTTGATCTTGGCCAAGTCCTGCCCTTCCTGTTCTGGTCTGCCTTCCGCGCCCCGTTTAGGGCCGTTGCGCGGCAGTCTGCGGGTTTCCCGATGCTATCCGTATGACGCCCCCGGATGGCGCCCCGGTTATGGGATCATCGAGCCGATGAGTCCGACCCATGAGGTCTTCAACCAGTCCACCCCGCTGGAGGACGTGAACCTCTTCGAGGCCGACCTGCCGTTGCAGGAGGCCCTGGTCCGTGAAGGGGCCGACTGGGCCACCGCGAGGGTGTCTGACTTCGGCGCCGTCTGTGGCAGCGCCAAGGTACTCGGCTGGGGCGCCGAAGCGAACGAGAACCCTCCGGAGCTGGTCACCCATGACCGGTTCGGCAACCGGGTGGACGAGGTCGAGTTCGACCCGGCCTGGCACCACCTGATGGCGCTCGGCATCTTCAACGGACTGCACTCCCTGCCCTGGACCGACCCCGGTCCCGGGGCCAACGTCGCCCGGGCCGCTCTATTCGGCCAGCTCGCCCAGGCCGAGGCCGGGGTTGGCTGCCCGATCTCGATGACCTACTCGGTGATCCCGGCACTCCGCCACCAGCCCGAGATCGCGGCCGAGTGGGAGCCGCGCTTCCTCTCGCCGGAGTACGACGGTGAGCTGGAGCCTGCCGCGCAGAAACCCGGTGCCCTGGCCGGGATGGCGATGACCGAGAAGCAGGGCGGCTCGGACGTCCGGGCCAACACGACCCGGGCAGTGGCGGCCAACGGCGGTGGACCGGGCGGCGAGTACGAGATCACCGGCCACAAGTGGTTCTGCTCGGCCCCGATGTGTGACGCCTTCCTGGTCCTCGCCCAGGCCGAAGGGGGACTCTCCTGCTTCCTCCTGCCGCGCTTCACCCCGGACGGCGAGCTGAACGCCGGCTTCCGCATCCAGCGGCTGAAGGACAAGCTCGGCAACCGCTCGAACGCCTCCTCGGAGGTCGAGTTCGACCGGGCCTGGGCCCGGATGGTCGGCGACGAGGGCCGCGGGGTCCAGACGATCATCGAGATGGTCGCCCACACCCGCCTGGACTGTGCGATCGGCTCGACGGCCGGTATGCGCAAGGGGCTGGCCGAGGCAATCCACCATGCCGGCCGACGCCAGGCCTTCGGCAAGTTGCTGGTCGACCAGCCCCTGATGGCCAACGTCCTGGCCGACCTGGCGGTCGAGTCCGAGGCGGCCACCGCCTCGACGATGAGGCTGGCCCGGGCCTATGACGAGGCCGAGGCCGGTGACCCGACCGCCGCCCAGATCCAGCGGATCGCCACCCCGGTGCTCAAGTACTGGATCTGCAAGCGGGCTCCCTGGCACTCGGTCGAATCCCTCGAGTGCCTTGGCGGTAACGGTTACGTCGAGGAATCCGGGATGCCCCGGCTCTTCCGGGAGAGCCCGTTGATGTCCATCTGGGAGGGATCGGGCAACGTGCAGTGCCTGGACGCCCTCAGGGCGATGGTCAAGTCCCCTGAGTCGACCGAGGCCCTGCTGGCCGAGATCGGTGAGGCCGGCGGAGCCGATCCCCGGCTGGACTCCTTCACTGAACGGCTCAGGGAGGAACTCACCTCCTCGCCCGAGACGATGGAGGCCCGCGCCCGGCGGATCGTCGAGTCCATGGCCCTGGCCTTCCAGGGCTCCCTGCTGGTCCGCCACGGCGATCCGGCCGTGGCCGATGCGTTCTGCGCCTCACGTCTGGGCGGCGACTGGGGCGGGGCGTTCGGGACCCTTCCGGCCGGTACCGACTTCCAGACGATCATCACCCGCAGTGCCCCGGACCCCCAACCGGCCGGCTAGGCCCGAGGCCGCTCAGCAGGAACGGATACGGGTCGGCTTGCCGGTGAGGCGCAGCCGGCGCTTGCCGATGTTGTTCTTCTCGTTGAGCTCGGAGAGCTGGTTCTTCGGGTCGGCCAGCTGACGGAACAGGTAACAGCCCTTCAACCCGGTCACGTTGATCAGGTTGTCGTCGTAGTTGGACGGGTAGACGTCCGACCAGCCGACCGACGTACCGAGGGTGACCCGGCTGATGCCCATGTCCTGGCTGCAGCCGGGGTAGACCGGGTAGCCGGGCGAGCGTCCCGAGGGCTTCGTCCGCTGGAGGTCACGGAAGCAGTAATCGGCCTTCGGCCCCACCCTGACCCGCTTGACCTTCTCCCGGTCACCGTTCAGCTTCCACATCTCGAACCGGGCCGCGTTGGCGTACTTCCAGTAGCGGCCCTGGTAGGGGATCGGGTAGAACACCAGGTGGCCGCTCGCCTCACGCCGGTACTTGCCCGGACCGCGCTTGTGGATGATCTGGCGGGTCTTCATCCGGTTCGGCTTGGTGTTCGGTTTGTGTTTGTGGCCACGGATCTCGAGTGGCCCGGCGCCCCGGCTCTGGATGTCATTGGCCGCGTGGAGGATCAGCCGGCCGCCCGGGGTGCGTGAAAACCAGAGGTCGAAGGGTTTGCGCATGCTGAGGTCCGGGCAGAGCAGCTTCTGGCGCATTCGCTTTACCGAGCAGGGCTCGACCATCTTGCCGAACTTGGCCCGGAGGCTCCGGTCGGCCTGGCCCGTTTTCTCGGCCCCGGCCCCGGCCGGGTCGGCCCCCTTCAGGGAGAAGAAGATGAGCAGGAGGAGGAGGGCAGCTCCGAGCAGGGCCATCAGTGACCGGCCCCGGAAGACCCTTGTGAAGACCTCTTGTCCCCTTGAGGAGTTCATCCCCGATCGGCCCTCAGGGTAACACCAAACCTTGATGCACAGGGA
>JBBAUQ010000085.1:0-6514 GCA_040398125.1 Solirubrobacterales bacterium
CGGGGTGGCCCTGGCGATCGTCCTGTTGACCCTGTTGTTCCGCTCGAGTGCGGCCACTGCGGCGACCCTCGGCGGTGCGTTGCTCGGGGTGATCGTCGGTCAGATGCTGTTGGTGATCCTGGCCCGACCGCTCGGACTGCCCGATTTCGCGGCGACGATCGCAGTGATGCTGGGCCTCGGGGCCGGGATCGATTATGCGCTGTTGATCATCGGCCGGTTCAGGGAGCAGGCGGCCCAGGGGGACTCAGTCAGGGATGCCGTGGCAAAGGCCGCGGCGACGGCCGGCTCGGCCGTGGTGGCGGCCGGGCTGATCGTGATCGTGGCGATCGCCGGCCTGTTGGTGATCGGGATTCCGTTGATAGGCAAGATGGGCGTGGGGGCGGCGATCGGGGTTGCCGCGGTGGTGGTTTCGGCGCTGACCTTCCTGCCGACGATGATCGGGGCGCTGTCAAAGCGGCTCCGGCCGAAGAAGGCGGCCCACGTGAACCCATCGGGGGTCTTCAGGAGGTGGGGCGAGCTGGTCACCGGAAGGCCGTGGGTGGCGATCGGACTCGGGGTGCTGGCGATGCTGGTGATCGCCTCACCGGTCCTCGACCTTCGCCTCGGTCAGCCGGATGACGGCAACCAGCCCGAAGGCCAGACCCAGCGGATTGCCTACGACACCCTGAGCGAGGGGTTCGGACCGGGTACCAACGGCCCCTTCCTGATCGCAGTCGATACCCCGCCCGGGGATCCGGCGAACGCGGCAGGCCTGAAGCGTCTCGAGAATGCGCTGAGGGCCGAGGATGGGGTGGCCTCGGTGCTGCCGGCCGTACCGAGCAAGGACGGAGAGATGGCGACCGTCTTCCTGGTGCCAGAGACCTCCCCCCAGGATCGCCAGACCAGTGAGCTGCTCGATCGGCTGAGGGGCGAAGCCATCCCGGGGGCGCTGGAGGGCACCGAGCTGGCTGCCTACGTGGGCGGCAACACGCCGGTCTTCGAAGACTTCTCAGACCGGGTGGCCGAGAAGCTTCCCTTGTTCATCGCGTTGGTCATCGGCCTCTCGGGGATCCTGCTTTTGATCGCCTTCAGGTCGCTCTGGATACCCCTGATCTCGGCGGTATTCAACCTGCTCTCGATCGCCGCGGCCTACGGGGTGGTGGTCGCGGTATTTGAGAAGGGACTGGGGGCCAACCTGATCGGGGTCGATGCCGGGGTTCCGATCATCTCCTTCGTCCCGGTGATCATGTTCGCGATCCTGTTCGGCCTCTCGATGGACTACAACGTCTTCTTGCTCTCGCGGATCCACGAGGCCTTCAATGAGGGGGACGGTCCGCGTGAGAGCGTGATCCACGGCCTCTCGCGGATCGGCAAGGTCGTCCTGTTCGCCGGCCTGATCATGGCGGCAGTCTTCCTGGCCTTCGTCACCCAGTCCGATGTCGTGGTGAAGATGTTCGGACTGGGCCTCGGAGTGGCGATCCTGATCGACGTCCTGTTCGTCCGCCTGGTGATCTCACCGGCCGTGGTGACCCTGCTCGGGGACCGGGCGTGGTGGCTGCCGGCCTGGCTGGACAGGCTGATCCCCGATATCTCCCTGGAGGGCCACCTGGTCGAGAACCGGGATCCGCAGGGTCCCGCCCTGGAGGGGTTGGACGACCGTTAGGCGAGACCCGCGCAAGGCGGGGTCTGTGATTTCGGGTAGTCGGGACCGGAACCCGATAGGTTTGACCGGGTTACACCTTTGAAGGGAGTGAGGGAATGAACCGCGCGAACCTGATCCTGCGATCCTGCCTTGGTCTTGGCCTGGCAACAGTCGTTGCCGCGACGGTAGTCGGGGCTGTCCTGCTGGGAGGAATGACCGGTGAGGTAGACGCGGCCAAGAAGCCGAAGCCGACCCAGCCGAACATCGTCTTCATCCTGAGCGACGATCAGCGGGCCGATGACCTGCAGTGGATGCCGAAGACCGACCAGCTGATCAGCGCGAAGGGAACCGTCCTCAGCCGCATGCTCGCCCCCTTCCCGCTCTGCTGCCCGGCCCGAATGAGCCTGATGACCGGTCAGTACCCCCACAACCACGGGGTAGACGGCAACTTCCCGCCGGAGGGCTACTACGAGCTTCCCCGGAAAACCCAGCAAAAGACATTGCCGGTGTGGTTGAGGAAAGCCGGTTACCAGACCTCGCACATCGGTAAGTACCTGAACGGCTATGGGGTGAAGAACCAGACCGAGATCCCGCCGGGATGGAGCGACTGGCACGGGTCGATCGACCAGACCTCCTACGACATGTTCAACTACTGGCTGAACGACAACGGCAAGGTGACCAAGTACGGCAACGACCGGTGGAACGAGGCGGTCATGGAGATTTCACGCAAGGTCGCAGACCGGACCCTGACCGATTACAACGAGCTCAGGTACGAGGTCCTGCAGAAACTGATCATTCCGTTCCAGGGTGAGAATTCGGTTTTCGGAGATACCAGCCCTGATGAACACCAGGTGGACCAGCTGGCCAACCGGGCTGTCGACTTCGTCAGCAAGGCAGCGCCGAAGAAGGCACCTTTCTTCCTCCAGTTCGCGCCACCGGCGCCGCACCGTGAAGACCTCCCCGAAACCGCGGGCTACCGCGGGATCAACCCAAGGGTGCCGGAGCGTTACCTGGAGGAAGTCAAGGCTCTCGAGTTCCCGGCCGACCTTAATCCGCCCTCCTTCGATGAGGCGGACATCTCCGACAAGCCCGGACCCCTTTCGGGATTCAAGCTGATGGCCCAGCAGACCAACACACCGCCGATCTCGGGCCTGCAGCAGATCGACAACTACCGGCGGGGCAGGATAGGCAACCTCTGGGCGCTCGATGATGCGGTGGAGAGGCTCGTGGGGGCCGTCAAGGAAGCGGGTGAGCTCAACAACACGATCTTCATCCTCCACTCCGACAACGGCTGGATGATGGGTGAACACCGGATCCCGGGTGACAAGTACGTGCCCTTCGAGGAGTCACTCATAGTGCCGACCGTGATCAGGGGACCGGGTTGGCCGGCCGGGAAGGAAGTCTCGGCACTCGCCTCCAACGTTGATCTGGCCAGGACCATCCTCGCTGCCAGCGGGGCGAAGGCAAACCGAACGCAGGACGGGATTGACCTGAAGCCACTCGCCCAGGGGAAGGTCAAGAAGCGCAAGGCAGTGTTGATCGAGGCGACCCGGCCGCTTTTCGTGCTGCCTGGCTTCCCCTATGAGTGGGATGTTCCTTACTACGGGGTCAGGACGGAGAGGTACAAGTACGTGAACTGGAGTTACGGCGAAGAAGAGCTCTACGACCTGCAGTCAGACCCGTATGAGATGGAGAACAGGGCGGCCGATCCGGCCTATCTGGACACCAAGACGCAGCTCTTGAAGCTCGCCGACCGTCTCCGCAAGTGCAAGGGTTCCGCCTGCGTGGCACGGTGAGTCCGGGGCGCCCGGTAGAGCGATCTTCTGCTCGCTGAAGTTCATTCCTTAAGCCAAACGAGGCCGATCGGTGAATCCCGGTAACGTTGCCTTTCTAGAGAAGGTTTATGCCCAGCACCCTCAGAAATAGCGATGACCTGGCCACCAAGGACCGACTGGTCAGGGTCGTGCTAGAGCTCTCGGAGGACCGGCCGATCGATGAGATCAAGGTCGAGGAAGTGCTCGGTGCGTCAGGGATCTCGACCGGATCGCTGTACCACCACTTCGAGGATTTCGGCCACCTGATCGAGACCGCGATGGTCGAGCGCTACCTCGAGCTGCTCAGATCCGGCGAGCTGTTCATCCAGTCGGCCCTGGACGAAGCCAAGGACCTCGAGGATGTCAAGGCGAGGGTGGCGGTGGTTGGGGGCATGTACGCGAAGCTGAACCCCCCGGGGGCCCGCTTCGAGCGGGCCCGAATCCTGGCCCGAGCCGAGCGCAGCGAACGCCTGGCACGGATTCTCGGCCGGGCCCAGCAGGAGTTCACCGACTCGCTCACCGAGATGTTCGAGCGGGCCCAGCAGGAAAGTGGCTGGATCAACCCGGCACTCAACCCCCGGGCGATTGCGGTCTTCATCCAGGCCTACACTTTCGGCCGACTGGTCGATGACATCACGCCCAACCCGATGAGCCAGGATGACTGGATGGCACTGGTCAACGGATTCTTCATCGGGACTGTCCTGAACAACCAGGACAGCTAGCCCGGCCTCGCCAAACCGAAGTTACCCAGCGGATCAGCCGCAGCCGGTGTTGTTGCCGCAAGACGAGCAGGTGTAACAACTACCGGTCCGCTGCATGATCCCGCCGCACTGGTCACAGGCCGGGCCGAGCTCGGCAGCACCCTCTGAGACCTTCATCTTGGCCGGGATCACCGGGGGATCATCAGTCAGGGCCTCGGCTGCCGGTACGGCTGAACCGCCCGGATCGGGTGAGTGGTGCCCGTTCCCATTTCCGTTCCCATTCCCGTTTCCGTTGGGCTTGCCGATACCGGCCTCTTCGGCCTCCTTGCGACTCCTGACCTCCTGGGTGAGGATCCCCTGCTCCTCGAGGAAGTCGGTGTCCTCGACGAACTGGGAGGCGAGCCAGCGCATGATGTAGTCGGGCATCGACTTGGCGAACGGGATCTCGGGGTTACCGGTGATCCCCTCCGGATCGAACCGCATGTAGCTGAACTTCTTGACGAATACCTCGAGCGGCACGCCGTACTGGAGTCCGAGCGAGATCGCCGTGGCGAAGGCGTTCATCATCCCCCGCATGGTCGAGCCTTCCTTGCCGATGTCGGTCAGGAATATCTCGCCGACCTGGCCGTCCTCGTACTTGCCGGCCGTGATGTAGCCCTCGTGGCCGCCGACCGAGAACTTGTGGGTGACCGACTCCCTGGTCTTGGGCATCCGGTGCCGGACCGGGCCGGCCTGTTCGGCCGCCGCGCCCTCGTCCTTTTCGTCCTGGGCATCGGTCCGGAGTGCCTGGGCCGTCTTGGAGCCGTCCCGGTAGATCGCCAGTGCCTTGAGGCCACCTTCCCAGCCCCGGGTGTAGGCGTCGGCGATGTCGTCGATCGTCGCCGAGTTCGGCATGTTGACCGTCTTGGAGATGGCGCCCGAGAGGAAGGGCTGGGTCGCGGCCATCATGTCGATGTGCCCGGTGTGGGAGATGGCCCGCTCACCGACCGCCACGTCGAACACCGGCAGGTGCTCGTCCTTGAGCCCCGGGGCGCCGACGATCGTGCCGGCCTCATTGATGTGGGCCTCGATCTGGGAGACCTCGGACTCGGAGTAGCCGAGCGTCCGGAGCGCCAGCGGGACGGACCGGTTGACGATCGTCATGCTGCCGCCGCCGACCAGCTCCTTGAACTTGACCAGTGAGAAGTCCGGCTCGATCCCGGTGGTGTCGCAGTCCATCAGGAAGGAGATGGTCCCGGTCGGGGCCAGGACGGTCGCCTGGGCATTCCGGTAGCCGTGATCCTCACCGAGGTCTACCGCGGTGTCCCACTCCTGGCGGGCGGCCTCGAGCAGGTCCTCCGGTACGCCCTCACCGTCGATCTCATAAGAGGCGTCACGGTGCATCCGCATCACGTTGTTGTGGGGCTCACGGTTCTCGCCGTAGGCGTCATAGGGACCCATTGCCGCCGCGATCTCGGCCGAGCGACGGTATCCACGCCCGGTCCTCAGGGCGGTGATCGCTGCGGCCACGTTGCGGCCCTCGGCGGAGTCGTAGGGCATGCCGTTGGACATCAACAGCGCGCCGAGGTTGGCGTAGCCCAGGCCGAGCTGGCGGAAACGGTTGGCGTTCTCGGCAATACCCTCGGTCGGGTAGCTGGAGAAGCCGACGACGATCTCCTGGGCGAGGAAGATGGTGTCGACCGCGGCGGCAAAGCCGTCGACGTCGAAGGAACCGTCCTCGCGGCGGAACTTCATCAGGTTTATCGAGGCCAGGTTGCAGGCCGAGTCATCTACGTGCATGTACTCCGAGCACGGGTTGGAGGCGTTGATCCGGCCGGAATTCGGGCAGGTATGCCAACGGTTGATGGTCGTGTCGTACTGGATGCCGGGATCGGCGCACTGCCAGGCGGCATCGGCGATCTGGTTCATCAGGTCGCGGGCCGGAAGGGTCTTGGTCACCGAGCCGTCGGTCCGGGCGAGCAGATCCCAGTCCCCGTCCTCGCGGCAGGCCTCCATGAAGTCATCGGAGACCCGGACCGAGTTGTTGGCGTTCTGGTACTGGATGGAGGTGAAGCCCTCACCGTCGATCGACATGTCGAAGCCGGCGTCGCGCAGGGCGGCGGCCTTCTTCTCCTCGTTCGCCTTGCACCAGACGAAGTCCTCGATGTCGGGGTGGTCGACGTTGAGCACGACCATCTTGGCGGCCCGGCGGGTCTTGCCACCGGACTTGATGGTGCCGGCCCATGAGTCGGCGCCTCGCATGAAGCTGACCGGCCCCGAGGCAGTGCCGCCCTTGGCCAGGTGCTCGACCGAGCCCCGGATGTTGGAGAGGTTGATGCCCGAGCCCGAGCCACCGCGGAAGATCATCCCTTCCTTGGTGTTCCAGTCGAGGATCGACT
>JBBAUQ010000086.1:0-6442 GCA_040398125.1 Solirubrobacterales bacterium
CTGCCGGTCACGGTGAAGATTCGGTCCGGCATTGCCCCGGGCGACAGGTCGGGGTTCGACCTGGCGATCCGCCTCGTCGAGGAGGCCGATGTCGCCGCGATCGCTTTTCATCCCAGGGTGGCGCGCAAGGGCCACAAGGGACGGCCCGATTACGAACTGGCCCGTGAACTCGCGGCGACCATTCAGGTCCCGATGATCATCTCCGGCGGGTTGAGCGATGCCGAAGCTGCCCGTCGGGCCTATGAAGAGTCCGGGGCCGACGCCCTGATGGTTGCCCGGGGCTCCTTCGGATACCCCTGGATCTTCGCCGAGCTGACCGGAACCGAAGTTCCAGAGCCCGATCGCCGGGCCGTCATGGACGAGCTCCTCTGGGTTATGGATCGTGCCGAGGAGCACCTGGGGGAGGAACGTGCCGGACGTTACCTGAGGAAATTCTACCCTTGGTACATCGACCAGATCGACGTCCCGAAGGGCGTCAAGGACGAGCTCTGCCAGACGGCAGGCCTGGAGCGGGCCCGGGAGTTGGTCAGGGCGATTCGCGACCCTGAACCGGTCCCGGCATGACCTCAGAGACCCTGCCCGGGGCGGTCGAGGCCTGGCGTGACCGCGGTCGGGAGTTCGGCTTTCGGGGGCAGCGGATCCATTACTTTCACCAGTCCGGGGAGGGGCCGCTCACCGTGTTGCTCCACGGCTTTCCCACCTGCTCCTTCGACTGGACCGAGGTGATCGACCTGATGCCCGGCCACGAGCTGTTGGCTCCCGATTTCCTCGGGTTCGGCTTTTCCGACAAACCCCGTGACCACGTCTACACCCTGGCCTGGCAGGCAGATCTGGTCGAGGCCCTGGTCGAGCAGGTGGGCGACGGCCGCGAGGTCATCATCCTGGCGCACGATCTCGGCACGTCGGTCGCTACCGAGTTGATGGCCCGCGATCTCGAGGGTGAACTCGGCTTCGATTTGGAGGCCGTTCTGCTGTTCAACGGATCGGTGTTGGTCGAGCGGGCAAACCCGACCCTCGCCCAGAAGTTGCTCGTCGGCCCACTCGGCCCACTCGCCGCAAGGTTGAGCAACGAGGCCTTCTTCAGGAGGCAGTTCTCATCGGTGTTCTCTGAGGCGCATCCTCCTGACGAGGAGTTCCTGAACGACTCGTGGTCGCTGATCACCCTCAACGGCGGTCACCGGATCGGTCACCGGCTGGTCCACTACATGGAGGAGCGGGCCGTCTATGCCGATCGCTGGCACGGTGCGGTGAGGGACTGGGATGGCGATCTGTCCCTCGTCTGGGGGATGGAGGATCCGGTGGCGGTGCCGGAGATCCTCGAAGGACTGGTCGAGCTGAGGCCGGCAGTCGAGCCGGTTCGCTTCGACGACCTCGGCCACTACCCCCAGGTAGAAGACCCCTCGAGGTGGGTAACGGCCGTCGAGGGCCTGCTGGCCGGGACCCGGGACCGGCACTAAACCCCGGACCGGTGCCGGGCTGGGACCCGCACCCCGCTATACTGCGGCCCCCAAATAAGCCCCCGTGAACGGGGTTTTCCCTGCAAAGTGCGGTTTTCTTCTCTCGGATCCGCCCAAGGCAGGAAAAGAGGCAGGGCTTCAATGAGTCGACAGCCAGAGATAACACCTGACGGATTGAAGAAACTCGAAGACGAGATCGAGTTCCTTACGACCGTGCGCCGACGCGAGGTTTCCGAACGGATCAAGGAAGCCCGTGACTTCGGCGACATCTCGGAAAACGCCGAGTACGACGATGCCAAGAATGAGCAGGCCCAGCTCGAGGCCCAGATCGCCCAGCTCGAGGAGCGCCTCAGGCGTTCGGTAGTGGTCGAAGAGCCGGGAGAGAAGACCGGTGAGGTCACCTTCGGTTCGATCGTCCACATCAAGGACCAGAAATCTGGCGAGTCGAAGAAGTTCCAGATCGTCGGCTCGACCGAGGCCAACCTGGCCGAGGGAAAGCTTTCAAGCGAGTCGCCGATCGGAGCGGCCCTGATCGGCGGACGGGTCAACCAGATCGTCCAGATTCCCTCGCCCAAGGGGCCGGCCAAGAAGTTCAAGATCACCAAGATCGACGCGGCCTGAACTCCGGTGGCCGGACCTCGATGACCGAGCCCGAGTCGCACGACCTGATCACCGAGCGCCGCGAGAAGCTGAAGCGGCTCCGGGATTCCGGAATCGATCCCTACCCGCACACCTTTCCCGATCGAGATGAGGTTGCCGCCGTGCTCGACTCACACTCCGGGCTGGAACCGGGAGAGGAGACCGACGAATCCCACCGGGTGGCGGGGCGAGTGGTCGGCAGGCGGGGTCACGGCAAGGCCGTGTTCCTGGACCTGCGGGATGCCAGCGGCAAGATCCAGTTGCTGGCCAAGGCCGACGTCCTGGACGGGGATTCGTTCAGCCTGCTCGATGACCTCGACCTGGGTGATTTCATCGGCGTCTCGGGCAGGGTGATTGCCACCAAACGGGGCGAGACGACGCTCGAGGTGACCGGCTGGGAACTGCTGTCCAAGTCACTCAGGCCGCCCCCGGACAAGTTCCACGGCCTCGAGGACGTCGAGATTCGGTATCGCCGTCGTGAGCTCGACCTGATCGCCAACGAGGAGGCGCGCCGGATCTTCACCCTGAGGGCGAGGGCGATCAGCCGGGTGAGGGGCTGGCTGGACGAACATGGCTTCTTCGAGGTCGAGACCCCGGTGCTCCAGCCGCTCTACGGCGGGGCGCTGGCCCGTCCCTTCACCACCCACCACAACGCCCTCGATCGCGAGTTCTACCTGAGGATCGCGACCGAGCTCTACTTGAAGCGGTGCGTGATCGGGGGGATCGAGCGTGTCTATGAGCTCGGCAAGGACTTTCGCAATGAGGGCATCTCCCCGAAGCACAACCCCGAGTTCACGATGCTCGAGTGGTACGAGGCCTACGCCGACTACGAGAAGACTGCCAGTGACCTGGAGGCGCTGGTGGTCGATGTCGCTACCTCGGTCCTCGGCAAGCCCGAGATCGAGCGGGACGATCGGACGATCGACCTTTCGGCACCCTGGAAGAGGGTCGGTTTCGCCGAGTCGATCGAGGCCGCGACCGGAATCGACATCGAGCGTGAAGACACCCTCGAGAAACTCACGGCGGCGATCGGGACCGAGCCCGAAGCCGGGGCCGGGTGGGGAAAGCTGGTCGACACCCTGTTCTCCAAGGAGGTCGAGCCCAACCTCGATGAGCCGACCTTCGTGGTCGATTACCCGGTCGCACTCTCGCCCTTTGCCAAGGCCCACCGCTCGAAGGCGGGCTCGGTGGAGCGCTGGGAGGCCTTCATCGGCGGCATGGAGATCGCCAACTCCTTCACCGAGCTGAACGACCCGGACGAGCAGCGACGGCGGTTCGAGCAGCAGGCAGCCGAGTTGGCCGGAGGAGACGAGGAGGCCCAGCCGTATGACGAGCTATTCGTCGAGGCACTGGAACAGGGCATGCCTCCGACCGGCGGGGTCGGTCTCGGGATCGATCGCCTGGTGATGCTGCTGGCCGGGGTCCACTCGGTCCGGGAGGTCGTGCTCTTCCCGGCGATGCGGGACTGAGTCGGGCAGTCCGGGGAGGTTGCCGACGGACCGGGCCGTTATAACCTCGGTTTCCAAGTCAAGCGGCGAGGCCATCGGCCAGAAAGGGCTCCAGCCCATTGAGTGAACGCAATCAGGACCTGGCTCAGATCGGCCAGAGCATCTGGGTCGACAACATCACCCGACAGATGCTCGACGAGGGGACGCTGGAGAGGTACATCCGTGATTACTTCGTCACCGGGCTGACCTCGAACCCGACGATCTTCGACAAGGCGATCTCGGGCGGGGATGACTACCGCGAGCAGATCCGCGAGCTGGCAGCCAGGGGGGAGAGTCCGGAGGAAACCTTCTTCACGCTCGCCCTGGAAGACCTCGGCCGCGCTGCCGGACTGTTCGGAAAGGTCCATGAGCGGACCGACCAGGTAGATGGCTGGGTATCCCTCGAGGTCTCTCCGCTGTTGGCCGACGACACCGAGGGCACGGTCGAGCAGGCCGTCGAACTCCACGCTCGGGCCGACCTCGAGAACCTCCTGATCAAGATTCCCGGAACCGAAGCCGGACTGCGGGCGATCGAGGAAGTCATCTTCAGGGGGGTGCCGGTCAACGTCACCCTGCTCTTCTCACCCGAGCAGTACCTGGCTGCCGCTGACGCCTACATGAGGGGCGTCGAGCGCCGGGTCGAGGCCGGGTTGAACCCGGCCGTAGGTTCGGTCGCCTCCCTCTTCGTCAGCCGGTGGGATGCCGCCGTGATCGACGAAGTGCCGGACTCCCTGCGGGGCCGTCTCGGACTGGCGATCGGCCAGCGCACCTACGCGGCTTATCGCGAGCTGATCGCCGGTGAGCGGGCCCAGCGCCTGGCCAACGAGGGAGCACGAACCCAGCGCCTGCTGATGGCCAGCACCGGGACCAAGGACCCCGAAGCCTCCGATGTCCTCTACGTCGAGGGACTGGCTGCGCCGAACACCGTCAACACCATGCCCGAGGGAACGCTCCTGGCATTCGCCGACCACGGTCAGGTGAGTGGCCCGATCCCACCGGACGGCGGTGATTCCGGCGAGGTCCTGGCTGCTTACACCGAGGCCGGATTCGACCTCAGTGAGCTCGCGGCGAGGCTCCAGACCGAGGGCAAGCAGGCCTTCGTCGATTCCTGGGAGGCCCTGATCTCCTCGATCACCGGTGAGCTCTCGGCAGCCTGAGTCCAGCGGAGGTGCCCAGGTGGGCGGCCACCTGGCTGGCCGGCGGACCGGCACAGGTATACTTGGCGAAGCCCGTGACCGAGAAACCGGAGGTCGAGGACCCGTCAGGCCAATCAGCCGAAACGGGCACTGGGCAGCCGGTCTACGGCCGTACCCGAAAACGAGGAACCGACGAAGCACCCGACCATCAATCCGCCGACCAGTAACCGATACTCAGCCCACCCCGTGAGGTTTTAGGTAAAGAGAGACACCTTGTTCGAAAGATTCACAGAACGCGCCCGACAGGTAGTGGTCCTGGCCCAGGAAGAGGCCCGCACGCTGAAGCACAACTACATCGGCACTGAGCACATCCTGCTCGGACTGCTGCGGGAGGAAGAGGGCCTCGCTGCCCGGGTGCTCGAGTCGCTCGACATCACCGTGGAGCGAGTACGGGCCCAGGTCGTGAGGATCGTCGGCTCGGGTGAAGAGGTGACTTCGGGGCAGATCCCGTTCACCCCCCGGGCCAAGAAGGTCCTGGAGCTCGCCCTGCGTGAGGCCCTCAGCCTCGGCCACAACTACATCGGCACCGAACACATCCTGCTGGGCCTGGTCCGCGAGAACGAGGGCGTCGCTGCCCGGATCCTGCTGGACTTCGATGCCGACTCGGACAAGATTCGCAACGAGGTAATCCGGATGCTTTCGGGACCGGGCGGACGCCGACCGGGCCAGGGCCAGGGCAGCAGCCAGGGCCAGGTCGAGGGTGGCAAGAAGTCTTCGAAGCTCCTGGACCAGTTCGGACGCAATCTGACCCGACTGGCCGAGGACGGAAAACTGGACCCGGTGGTCGGTCGAGAGATCGAAATCGAGCGGATCATGCAGATCCTCTCGCGCCGCACCAAGAACAACCCGGTGCTGCTCGGGGAGCCCGGCGTCGGCAAGACGGCAGTCGTCGAGGGCCTCGCTGCCCGGATCATCAACGGTGAGGTCCCTGAACTGCTGCGCAACAAGCAGATCTACACGCTCGACCTCGCCGCGCTTGTGGCCGGCTCCAAGTACCGCGGTGAGTTCGAAGAGAGGCTCAAGAAGGTGATGAAGGAGATCGCCCAGCGCGGCGACATAGTCCTCTTCATCGACGAGATCCACAACTTGGTCGGCGCCGGCGCGGCAGAGGGTGCGATCGACGCTGCATCGATACTGAAGCCGGCCCTTGCCCGGGGCGAGATCCAGACCATCGGGGCCACCACGCTGGATGAGTACCGCAAGTACCTCGAGCGCGACTCGGCTCTCGAGCGGCGCTTCCAGCAGATCAAGGTCGATCAGCCCACACCGGAGCAGACCGTGAAGATCCTCGAAGGCCTGCGCGAGCGCTACGAGCAACACCACCGCGTCCAGATCTCGGACGAGGCGCTGGAGGCCGCAGCCGAGCTGGCCGACCGCTACATCTCGGATCGCTTCCTCCCCGACAAGGCGATCGACCTGATCGACGAGGCTGCCTCGCGGATGAGGATCAAGTCGATGACGGCCCCGCCGGTCTACCGTGACCTGGAAGACGAGATCGACAACGCCCGGCGGGAAAAGGAAGCGGCGATCGAGGCCCAGGAGTTCGAGAAGGCGGCCAGCCTTCGGGACACGGAGCGCCAGCTGACCACCCGCAAGCGCCAGCTCGAGGAAGAGTGGGCCGAGGGTGAGGAAGTCGAGCGGCCGGTCCTCGGCGAGGAGGAGA
>JBBAUQ010000087.1:0-6428 GCA_040398125.1 Solirubrobacterales bacterium
TGAAGCCACGGGTGGCAGGTCTCGACCTCGGAGGCGAGGGGATCGCGATTGGCCGGTGGGCGGCACTTCAGGGTGTTGGCGATGAAGACTTCCTCGCGTGGCAGGCCGGCCTCGGCCAGGAGTCTGGTGAGCAGGGCACCTGAGCGGCCGACGAAGGGAAGCCCCTGGCGGTCTTCGTCGGCTCCCGGTGCCTCACCGACCAGCATCAGGTCGGCATCGGCATCACCGGCACCGAAGACGACCTGGGTGCGGGATTCACTGAGGGCACAGCGGGTGCACCCCCTCGCCTCGTGGAAGACCTCCACCAGCTCTCCCCGTCTCTCGGCCGCCGAACCAGTCACGGGGGCAATCTATAATCCGGCGTGGCTGCCACCCGTCTGACACGGGGGTGGACCGGAGACGAACGCTTGCCCCATCCCAGGGAAAACCAAAACGAGGTCGGACACTGCAGGTCCGAGCTGTGGACGGTCAGGGCCTACCTTGTCCGGTGAAGGAACGCTCCCGAACGAGCTGACGGTCGTCGGACCGGGACGAATAGGTTCCTCGATCGCCGAAGCCGCCGCCGCTGCCGGTCTGACGGCACACCTCTGCGGTCGCGAGCTGCCGCCCGACCAGGTCGAGGGCAAGGTCGTTCTCCTCTGTGTTCCCGACTCGGCCATCACCGAGGTGGCCGGTGATATCGCCTCCTCGGGTTGTAGGCCGGCGGTGATCGGCCACACCAGCGGGGCCAGCCCCCTCACTTCCCTCAAATCGGCCGGAGCCCGGGATGGCGAGTTCCTCTTTCACCCCCTGCAGACCTTTCCGGAGCCGGGCACGCCGCTGGACCAGGTACCCATAGCCGTCTCTGGCACCACCGAAGAGGCGGCCGAGCTTGCCGCCAACCTGGCCCGCACCCTCGGCGGAATTCCCTTCGCGGTACCTGAGGAAACCCGGGCGGCCTACCACGCAGCGGCGAGCATCGGCTCGAACTTCCTGGTCACTCTCGAGGAAAGCGCTGCAGAGCTGCTGGAGCGGGCCGGCGTCACCGATTCCCGTCAGGCCCTCGCACCTCTGCTCCGGACGACCCTCGAGAACTGGATAGAGCGCGGAAGCCTTGCCTTGACCGGGCCGATCGTGCGGGGGGACGAGGAGACGGTTTCGGCCCACCGGGAGGCGCTTGCGAGCCTCGACCCCGAAATGCTCATGCTCTATGACGTACTTGCCGAGAGGACGCGCCAGCTCGCGGCCCGGGTCCGTGGGGAAGCTGGAGGAGAGGGCGATGCTGGTAGTCAGTGACCCGACCGAGATGGCTGCGATCCGTGACCGGTGGCGCCTGGACCCCGAGACGGTCGGCCTGGTTCCCACGATGGGTGATCTGCATGAAGGTCACCTCTCCTTGATGCGCGCGTCACGGGAACGATGTGACCGGACGGTCGCCACCGTCTTCGTCAATCCGACCCAGTTCGGGGAAGGGGAGGACTTCGACCGGTATCCACGCAATCGGGAGCGGGATGAGAACCTGGCACAGGAGGTCGGAGTCGACCTCCTCTTCATTCCCGAGGCAGCCGCCATCTACCCCGATGGCTTCAGTACTGAGGTAGAGGTCACCGGGATGTCGGAAGTGCTCTGTGGCGATCCGCGCTCCCGGGGTCCGGGCCATTTCAAAGGGGTTACGACGGTCGTCGCCAAGCTGTTGAACCTGGTCGATCCCGATACTGCCTTCTTCGGCCAAAAAGACGCCCAGCAGGCAGCGCTGATCAGGCAGATGGTGCGCGACCTCGGGTTCAGAACCGAGGTCGTCGTCCTGCCCACCGTCAGGGAGGAGGACGGCCTGGCTATGAGCTCTCGGAACCGGTACCTGACACCGGAGGGCAGGACCCGTGCACTCAGCCTGAACCGAGCCCTGGAAGCGGTCCGGGCCGCCTACCCGGTGACCGACCTCGATCGGGCACTGATGCACGGTCGGGAGGTACTGGCCAGTGAGGGGATTGAGCCCGAGTACCTCGAGGCCCGGCTCTCGGGCAACCTCGAGCCGGCCGGTCCCGACCCCGGGGAGCCTTTTTTCATCGCGGTTGCAGCCGAGATCGATGGAACGCGTTTGATCGACAATGTAGAAATAGACCCAGGAGGCAACTGAATGAGCAGCGGCAAACGAGGCGAAGCCAGGCAGAAGGTCCAGGTCACCGACCTGGCAGCCATGAGGTCCGAGGGGCGAGCGATCGTGATGGTGACGGCCTACGACTTCCCGACTGCCCAGATCGCCGAGGAAGCCGGCGTAGACGTCGTCCTGGTGGGCGACTCGGCCGCCAACTGCGTCCTCGGGTACGAGAGCACGGTGCCCGTCGGCATGGACGAGATGGTGATGCTGGCCCGGGCCGTCCGTCGCGGGCTTCGGACTCCCCTGCTGATCGGCGACCTGCCATTCGGCTCCTACGAGTCTTCCAACGAACTGGCCGTCGCAAGCGCCCAGCGCATGGTCAAGGAGGCCGGCTGCGAAGCGGTCAAGCTGGAGGGCGGTGGCGCCTCGGTCGAGCGGGCGAGGGCGATCATCGAGGCCGGCATCCCGGTGATGGGGCATGTCGGCCTGACACCCCAGACCGCAACCGCCCTGGGGGGACTCAAGGCCCAGGGCAAGACTGCCGACCAGGCCGCGAAGCTCGCCGCCGACGCAGTGGCCCTGGATCGGGCCGGCTGCTTCGCGATCGTTTTCGAGGCCGTTCCGGAGGCGGTGACCGAGCTGATCACGGCCCGGATCGAGGCGCCGACCATCGGCATCGGCGCCGGGAACGCGACCGATGGCCAGGTCCTGGTCATGCATGACCTGGCCGGGATAAACGAGGGTCCGATGGCCAAGTTCGTCAAGCGCTACGGGGACGTCCGGGGCGAAATCTCTCGGAGTCTCGAGCAGTACGCAACCGAAGTCAGGGACGGCTCATTCCCCGGGCCGGAACACGTCTACAGCGTCGAGCCCGGCGAGCTGACAGGCCTGCGCCAGCGCCTCGAGGACGGTGACCTCGGATCCAGCTACTCCTGGGACTGGGAACCGCTGCCCTGAGTCCCGGGGCGGCTGAACTCGATCTCCCTGATCACCCGGGCCGGGGCTCCGGCCGCCACCACTCCCGAAGGCAGGTCACGGGTCACCACCGAGTTGGCCCCGATCACGCACCTCTCACCTATCGTCACACCGCCGGTAACGACCGAGTGGACACCGAACCAGCAGTTGGATCCGATCCTGACCGGACCGTCGGGGCGAAACCCCTGCCAGGTGACCGGCATGTCGGGGTCCTCGAAGCGGTGACTGGCGTCACCGATGAAGCAGCCGTTGGCGAACATGACGTGATCACCGATGGTCACTTCCTCCTGGGCCGCGACCATGGTCTCCCGGTTGAGGAAGCAGCCCTCGCCGATCGTCACCCGGGCATCGGCCGACATCGTTATCCAGCATCCAGGCTCGAGAAGCGTTCCCTGGCCGATCCTCAGCCTTCCCGAACGGAGTCCCTCGAGGACCTCCCCCTCCACCGGATGCCGGATGAAGGCACCGGCACGAGCCATCTCACGATTGATCCCCCAGCGGGTCAGCAGACGGCGGTTGCGCTCGTACCACCGCCTCTTCCTCCACCAGTTGATCCATCCGGTCTGGTCTGCCACGGACCCACATTCTCACACCGGGCGGTTAGAGTCAGGTCTCCAAACCGCTCAAGGGAGGATCAATGCTGATCAGGCGCCAGAGGGACAGGAAGTTGGCCGGAGGAATCGACCTCGGCGGAACCAAGGTCGCTGCGGCCGTGATCGGTCCCGACAGGGAAATCCTCGGTCGCGGCCGAAATCCGACCCCGACGAAGGGCGGACCCGAGGCGGTGCAGGCAGCGGTGATCAAAACCATGAACGAGGCCGCCTCCGAAGCCGGCGTGGAGACCGGACGTCTCGGCGGTATCGGCCTCGGCGCTCCCGGTTCAGTCGACTCGAGCGCCGGGACCCTCGCCAACGCGGGCAATCTTCCGGACTGGCGCGACCCTTACCCGATCGGTCCGCGACTTCAGGAAGCCTTCGGCACGACCGTGGTAGTCGGCAACGACGTCCAGGTCGGCACCGACGCCGAGTACCGACTTGGGGCCGGTCGTGGTTACGACAGCCTGCTGGGGGTTTTCTGGGGTACCGGGGTCGGGGGCGGGTTGATCCTCGGTGGCCGTCCCTGGAAGGGCCGTGGCCGAGCCGGCGAGATCGGCCACACCCTCGTCAGGAGGGGTGGCGCGCGCGAGATCGGCCGGCTGAGGGGAACCGTGGAGGCCTATGCAGGGCGCAAGGCGATGGAAGCCAAGGCGCGACGGGAGGTGAAGAAGGGTCGCAAGACGGAGCTGTTCAAGATCATGGAGTCGAAGGGCAAGACTTCCCTGACCAGCGCCGTATGGGCGAAGGCCTACCGCGATGGCGATGAGATGGCCCACGACCTCCTCCACCGTGCCGTGACGGCACTGGCTGCCGGGACGGCCTCGGCGGTCAACCTGCTGGATGTCGAGGCGGTGATCATCGGGGGCGGACTCGGGGTTCGATTCGGCGACAGCCTCGTCCCCAAGATCGGCCGGAAGATGGAGCGTTACCTGCTCAACCCGGATGACCCACCGGCCTTCGAGGTCGCCGCCCTCGGTGATGACGGTGGCGTTCTCGGAGCATCGCTACTGGTCGTGTAAGATGAATGGGCTATGTCTGATCAGATATCGGGTGTTAATCCCGAATCAGTCCCGGAAGAGGGCACTCAGGTGTTCGGTTTCCCCAATCCCGTCAACGAGAAGGCGGCCCGGGTTGTCGCCGGCTGCGTAGCCCTGCTCTCGATCACCGCGCTGGCCACGGGGTGGCTCTGGATCCTGCCGGTACTGGCGATCGGTTTCTGGGCGCGGGTTCTGACCGGGCCGACCCTCAGTCCTCTCGGCCAACTGGCCACCAGGGTGGTCGCCCCACGGCTTGGCGAGGCCCGCGAGGTGCCGGGACCGCCCAAGCGCTTCGCGCAGGCAATCGGCGCCGCCCTCACCACCATCGGCTCGATACTGCTCATCTCCTTCGGCCTGCAGGGTGCCGCGATCGCAGTCCTGGCGATCATGGCCGTGTTCGCGACTCTCGAATCGGTTTTCGCCCTCTGCGTCGGCTGCCAGATATTCCAGGTGCTGATCCGGGTGGGACTGATCCCCCGGGATGTCTGCGAGGCCTGCGAGAACATCTCGCTGCGTAACGCCTGAGTCCACCTGAGGGAAGCTCCCTTTCGGGAGTCGGGTCAGGCGGCGGCTTTGAGCAGGTCCAGGGTCTTGCCGAGGAAGTAGCCGGTGTGTGACTCCTCGACGGCCGCAATCTCCTCCGGGGTCCCCGTGGCGATTACCTCACCGCCACCCTGGCCGCCCTCGGGACCGAGATCGATCACCTGGTCGGCACTCTTGATCACGTCGAGGTTGTGCTCGATCACGATGACCGAGTTGCCGGCATCGACCAGCCGACCGAGGACCTCCAGGAGTCTCCTGACGTCGGCAAAGTGCAGGCCCGTAGTCGGTTCATCGAGGATGTAGACCGTTCTTCCGGTGGCAACTCGCGAGAGCTCGGCAGCGAGCTTGATCCGCTGGGCCTCGCCTCCCGAGAGCGTGGTTGCGGGCTGGCCGAGCCGGATGTAGCCGAGGCCGACGTCATTGAGGGTCTTCAGCCTCCTCGCCACCTTCGGAATGCTCTCGAAGAAATCGACGGCCTCCTCGACCGACATCTCCAGCACGTCGGCGATGCTCTTCCCCTTGAAGCGGACCTCGAGGGTCTCGCGGTTGTACCGGTGACCGTGGCACTGCTCACAGGGAACGTAGACATCAGGCAGGAAGTGCATCTCGATCTTGATCTGGCCATCGCCCCGACAGACCTCGCACCTGCCGCCCTTGACGTTGAAACTGAAGCGGCCGGGCTTGTACCCGCGCGCCCGCGCCTCCTGGGTGGCAGCGAAGAGTTGGCGGATGTGGTCGAAGACCCCGGTGTAGGTCGCCGGGTTGGACCTCGGTGTTCGACCGATCGGTGACTGGTCGATATTGATGATCTTGTCGATCTGGTCGATGCCCTCGATCGAGGCGTGTGGGCCCGGGCGGAGCTTGGATCGGTGCAGACGGTTGGCCAGGGCCGGGTAGAGGGTCTCGTTGACCAGGGTCGACTTGCCAGAGCCCGAAACCCCGGTGACACAGGTCATCACCCCGAGGGGAAAGGGGACATCCACATCCTTGAGGTTGTGCTGCCGGGCACCCTTGACCGTCAGGGTGCCGGTCGGCTCGCGTCTCGCCTCGGGAACCGGTATCGACTCCTCGCCCGCAAGGTACCGACCGGTCAGCGAACCGGGGACCTTCTCGACGGCCTTCGGTGATCCGTCGGCCACCACGAAGCCGCCGTGCTCGCCGGCCCCCGGTCCCAGGTCGACCAGGTGGTCGGCCGCCCGC
>JBBAUQ010000088.1:0-6394 GCA_040398125.1 Solirubrobacterales bacterium
CTGTGACGTGACCGAGTGGGACCAGGTCGAACGGCTGGTCACCGAGGCACTCGCGGGGTTCGGTCGGATCGATGCCGTCTTCGCCAACGCCGGGTTCGGTGCGACCCGGGGCTTCCTGGAAGAGACCCCGGAGCACTGGCGCTCGATGGTGCTGACCAATGTGCTTGGACCGGCGCTGACGATCCGGGCCACCTTGCCCCATCTGCTGGAAAGAGGGACCGGCCACTACCTGGTGACGAGCTCGATCGCGGGCCGGAGGGCGTTGCCTGGATCGCTCTACTCGGCGACCAAGTTTGCCGCTACCGCGATGGCCGAGTCACTGCGCCAGGAACTACGCGGTCGGGAGGACGGGAAACAGATCAAGGTGACCGCGATCGAGCCCGGGATGGTCGATACGCCGTTCTTCGATGAACGGCCGGGTGACTGGGCCCTCTCCGACATGGATATCGCGGAGGCAGTTCGGTGGGCAGTCGACCAGCCCGACTCGGTCGACGTCAACGAAATCCTGATCAGGCCGATCTCACAGTCAACCTGAGCCGGATCCCGGGCTCCCGCGACGGCAAGCGGACGACGGGTCTCGAACCCGCGACCTCGAGCTTGGGAAGCTCGCGCTCTACCAACTGAGCTACGTCCGCAGCCGTCCGATCCTACCGTCTGCTCATCGGTGCGCGAGCCCCAGCGCCGTGGACGCGATCGCCTAGATCGAGGGAAGGAGGGCGGCAAGTCCAAGGCCCGTCTCTACAGCGATTCCACCGAAGTTCTCCCTCGTCCAGACCCGGTCCATCGGGGTGAAGGCGATCCGGGCGAGACCGGCGGCGAGCCACGCGATCCCGAGCATCTGAAACGCGACCGTCTCGCCCGAGAGGAGAGGGAAGGCCCCCAGGGCGATGAACAGTCCTCCGTAAGTCGCCCTGACGTCGAGTCCACCGTGAGGCCTGTTCGCCTCGATACCGACAAGTCGCATTGCTCTGTCCGGAGCCAGGAGGCCGAGAAGGCCGAGCCCGACCGTCACTGCTGCTGCGATCAGCTCCACGGACCGGCCGTCCTCTGCGATCCCGGCTCAGTCCCGGTCGAGGCCGGCATCGGCCGAACGGGCCTTTTCCGCCGCGGCCTCGCGGAGCCGATCGACTCCCCGCCTCACCTCTTCGTCGGACGCGCCGATGATCCGTGCGGCGAGAAGCCCTGCGTTTCGGCCGGCCCCGATCGCAACGGTGGCGACCGGAACGCCGGAGGGCATCTGGACGATCGAGAGCAGCGAGTCGAGGCCGCTCAGGTTCTTCAACGGAACAGGGACCCCGATCACCGGGAGGGGCGTGAGCGATGCCAGCATTCCGGGAAGGTGCGCCGCTCCTCCGGCTCCGGCGATGATCGCCTTCAGGCCCCGTTCCTCGGCCGACTTGCCGTAGTCCACCATGTCTTCCGGAGTCCTATGGGCCGAGACGACCCTGATCTCGTGTTCTATACCGAGCTCCTCGAGGGCCTCGGCCGCGGGCTTCATGACCTCCAGGTCGGAGTCACTGCCCATCACGATTCCGACGACAGGGCTGCTCACGGGGCATCCCCCTCGAGGATCGCGACGGCCCCGAGGGCAGTCTCGCGCGCCTCATCGATGGTGTCGGCAAGGGCAGTCACGTGGCCCAGCTTACGACCAGGCCTGGCTTCCTTGTCGTAGATGTGGATGTGTGCACCTTCGACGGCAAGGGCCTCGGGGAGCCGGGTCCGTGGATCGGAGCCATCGGCCGGTCCGACCACGTTTACCGTGGCGACGCCAGGGGCAGTCAGCTCCGTATTTCCGAGAGGCCAGCCGAGAATGGCCCTGAGGTGCTGCTCGAACTGGGAGGTCTCGGCACCCTCGATGGAGAAATGGCCTGAATTGTGTGGCCTCAGGGCGAGCTCGTTGACGAGCAGACCGGTCGGGGTACTGAACAGCTCGACGGCGACCAGACCGGTCGCCCCTATCGCCTCGGCAATCGCCACGCCCATATCGGTGGCCTCCCGGGCCAGGTCTGGGTCGACCGGGGCCGGGACGAGGAGTTCGCGACACATCGCATCCCGCTGGACAGTCTCGATAGCGGGATAGACGGCGACCTCCCCCCCGGTTCCGCGAGCTGCGAGGACGGCGATCTCGCGGTCGAGCTCGAGCATGGCCTCCAGCAAGAGGGTGCCCTCGGCCTGCTCGATCACCTCACGGGCCTGGTCGGAGTCCTCGACGACCCAGACTCCGCGTCCGTCATAACCGCCCCGGGGCGCCTTGACAACCACTGGCCAGCCGTGATCGGTGGCGAACCCCTCGACTTCATCCAACGTACTGGCGACGGCGTTTGGAGGAACCGGGAAGCCGAGCTCGGCGATCCGATCGCGGGCGATCGCCTTGTCCTGGGCCATCAGCTTTGCGGCCGGTGGCGGGGCGAAGGAAACCCCTTCCTCGGCCAGCTGGGCGAGGACTTCGGGTGGTACTCCTTCATGGTCGAAGGTCACGACCTGGTTGGCCCGGGCCAGGGCCCTCAGGGCATCGGCATCATCCGGTGAGCCGATCGAGGCCTCGGCACCGGCCAACACGGCCGGGTCTTCGGGCCCTTCTGCCAGCACGTTCAGCCGGACTCCGAGGTCGACGGCAGCCTGCTGGGTCATCCGGGCAAGCTGGCCGGCACCGACCATTCCGACACGTGGCGGGGTGAACCCGGGCAAGTTCCTAGCTCGGTTCCGGGGCCGGTTGGCATTGGCCGGCTTGTTCGACTCGGACGGTCAGCGTGAAGGAAAGTTACTGCCCCGCCCGGGTCGGCGGCGAACCGGTTCCTTCATACTCGAAGGCCGGATGAATCTTCGAATCCTTCTTACCCTCGGTGTCATCCTGGGCCTGATCGCCTTCCTGGTGTGGGGGCTGGCTTCCAGCGGAGGCGGCGAGCTCGAACCTGGCCGGGAAGTGCCGAGCATGGAACTCGCGACCCTGCCGGCCGGAGGCAGTGGCTCCCTTGCCGATTACCGGGGGGAGTGGGTCCTGATCAACGTGTGGGCCTCCTGGTGTGTGCCCTGTCGGGAAGAGTCGCCGGCCCTCGAGCGGTTCGCCAAGTCCACCCGGGGTGAGGTCCGACTGCTGGGAATCGATACGAGGGACCTGAGCGGGGATGCACTCCGTTTCCTGAAGGAATTCGGCATCACCTACCCCCAGCTGAGGGACCCCGACGGCAGCTACGCCGACGACCTTCGGACCTCGGGTGTCCCGGAGTCCTTCCTGGTCGATCCCGAGGGCCGCCTTGCCGGCCGGTTCAAGGGGCCGTTCCCGAATTTCGCCTCGATCCGCAAATTCGCCGAGCCGGCCCTTTCGGAAGGGGGCACTCAGTAGTGGCGCGCCCAAACCCGGGACTCTTCGCCGCGCTCCTGCTCTCCCTCCTGCTGCTGCTCCCTGCCCCTGCCGCCGCCGAGCAGACGACCTCGGTCGCCGATCTCGAAGACGAGATCATGTGCGTGGTCTGCGGCACCCTGCTCGGCCTGTCCCAGGCACCGGCAGCTGATCAGCAGCGCCGCTTCATCGAGCGTGAGATCGCGCGGGGGCAGGACAAGGAGCAGATCAAGGCAAGCCTGGTCGAGGAATACGGGCCCGGAGTGCTGGCCCTTCCCGAAGGCGAGGGGATGAACCTCTGGGCCTACCTGCTACCACTCGTCGGCCTCGGACTCGGCGCTGCCGGAGTCGTCTGGGCCGTCTACCGCTGGAGGCGCTCGGGGGCCGGGGAGGCCAACGATGGCCAGGCCCCTGGCCGGCCGACCGGTGCCGACGCCGAGCGACTCGAACGCGAGCTCGCCGAGTTCGAGGACTGACCGCCGAAGTTCACATCTCGTCGGGTGCCGAGATACCGAGCAGGGCGAGCGATGAGCTGATCGTCGCCGCGGTGAGCTCACACAGGGCAAGCCGCGAGGATTCCGTTTCCGGGTCCGCTGCCCCGACGACCTTGCAATCCCGGTAGAAGGCGTGGAAAGCGGCAGCCAGCTCCATCGAGTAGGCACAGATCCTGTGCGGTGCCCTGCGCTCGGCCGCTTCGGCAACTTCGGCCGGATATGAGAGGACGGTTGCGATCAGGGCCTTCTCTGACGGGTCGACCGGGACGGTCTCGACCGAACGGGCCGGGGGGCTCCCTTCCGAGGCTGCCTTGCGGAGGATGCTCTGGATCCGGGCGTGGGCGTACTGGACGTAGTAGACGGGATTGTCCGAGGACCGGCGTCGGGCGAGTTCGAGGTCGAGGTCGATCGTGTGGTCCTGGCTGCGCTGCAGCAGGAAGAAGCGGGCCGCATCGACCCCGACGTCGGCGATCAACTCATCGAGCGTGACGATGTCCCCGGCCCGCTTGGACATCTTGGTCTTTTCGCCCTCCTCGACCAAGTGGATCAGCTGGAGTATCTGGGCCTCGAAGGCCTCGGGCGGGTTGCCGAGAGCCTGGACTGCGGCCGACATCCGGGCAACGTATCCGTGGTGGTCGGCACCGAGCACATCGATCAGGAGGGTCTGGCCACGCTCGAGCTTGTCGGCGTGGTAGGCGACGTCGGCACCGAAGTAGGTCGGTTCACCTCCGGAGCGGACCAGGACCCTGTCCTTGTCATCACCGAACTCGGTGGTTCGCAACCAGAGCGCGCCTTCTGACTCGTAGGTGTGGCCCGATTCCCGAAGTCGCTCCAGGCCTGCCTCGACCCGCCCGGATCGGTACAGCGACCGCTCCGAGAAGAACCCGTCCATACCGACTCCGAAAGCCTCGAGCGAGGAAGCGATCCGTTCGAGCATCCAGCCGACTGCCTCGGCACCGAGTTCATCGGCCGGAACGTCTTCCGCCCTGGCCCGCTCGGCGAGTTCGGCGATGTAGTCACCCCGATAACCGCCCTCGGGAGGTTCCCGCCCTTCCAGACTGGCCTCGATCGACTCTCCGAACTTCTCGACCTGGCTTCCCCCGTCATTCACGTAGTACTCGGTCGCGACCTGGTGACCGGTGGCATCTAGCAGGCGGGCTACGGCGTCGCCGTAGGCCGCGTGGCGCCCGGAGGCAGCCGTGAGGGGCCCGGTCGGATTGGCCGAGACGAACTCGACCATCACCTTGCGCGGGTCGGGATCCGGCGGCACCGGTGGTGCCCCGACCCCGGAGAGCGAATCAACGGCCCGGCGATACCAGCTGTCCGAGAGGAAAAGGTTGAGGAAGCCCGGTCCGGCCACCTCGATGCCGGCGATGTCCTCCCCGAGGTCTCCCAGGATCGCTGCGGCAAGCTCCTCGGCAACCTCGCGAGGGGGCCGGCCGAGGGAGCCGGCGAGGACCATGGCGGCGTTGGAGCTGTAATCGCCCATCTCGGGCCTGGGAGGCCGCTCGAGGCTAAGGCTCGGCGACGGCTCTCCTCCGGCCTGGCGGCAGGCTTCGGCCACCGAGGCACCGAGGGATGAGACTGGATCGACGGTTGACACGGGTTGATCCTACGCAAGGCGGGCGCTGCCGCAGGCACCGGGCGCCCTACAGGTGGTAGGGCTCACCGGCCTCGATCTTGACCGCCCGGAAAACCTGCTCGAGCAAAACGACCCGGGCAAGCTGGTGGGCCATCGTCTGGCGACCCAGCGAGATCCGCTCGTCGGCTCCCTCGGATACCTCGGGTGGCAGTCCCTCTGGTCCCCCGATCACCATGGCCAGATCACGAGCCTCGAGTCGACGGTGTCGGAGCCACTCGGCCCACCCGGCCGTCTCCATCTCGGCTCCTGTCGGCTCCAGGGTGACCAGGTACGCGTCACGGTCCAGGCGACGCATGAGGTCGGCCGGCTTCCTCACCTCGACTATCTCGAGGCGCAGCCGTTGGCCGATCATCTTCAGGTAGTGGGCCTGGACGGCCGTGAAAGGCTCCCGGAGTCGGCCTTCGGCGATCAGGGTGATCTTCAAGGTCTCCCCTCCTTGCGCCAGGACAGGGCAATGCCGATCCGTTCCACGGCCGGAGGATGGGTGCCGAAGATCGCGTGATAGATCCGCGGGGGATCCGGGTCACCGAGGTTCTCCCGGGTCAGGCGTTTCTGGAGCGCGATCGCAGCTGCGGGGCGACCGGTCAACTCGAGGGCCCGCTCATCGGCCTGCGTCTCGACCTGTCTCGAGAGCCAGGCACCCGGAATCGAGATCAGCAGTACGGCGATGGTGGTGAAAAAGGCGAGCGGGAGGAGCACGCCGGGGTCACGGCTGCCGAAGCCCCTTCGCCTCAGGGTCGCCGAAGTCGCCCTCTGAATGGCCAGGGCGCCGAACGGGGCTACGAGAGCGACGAAGGCGACCGCTCGCAAGACATCCCCTGCCTCGACGTGCGCAAGTTCGTGGGCGATCAGGACCTCGAGCTCGGCCCGGTCGAGCTGCTCGGGCACCCGGTCGTAGATCACCACCCTCCGTGAGGA
>JBBAUQ010000089.1:0-6322 GCA_040398125.1 Solirubrobacterales bacterium
GGGCCTCAGTGGAAGTTGGGTGACTCAAACAAACACGGGAAACCTCAGCTACCTCCTTTACAACGCCACCGCCCCCGCCGCCGCCACTTGGACCGGAAACACCAGCACTCAGTGGAACACCGGCACGAATTGGCTCTCGGGAAGCCAACCCGCCGCCGGAGCCGCCATCACCTTCGCCGGAAATAAAAACACCTCGGTGGACACCGTTGGCAACCACTCCACCGGCACGATCTCGTTCGCGCCCGGCGCCGCGAGTTTCACCATCTCGAACAACACCCTCACCGTCGGCGGCCGCATCACGAACAACTCCGGCGTCACCCAGACCATCACGAGCAATCTGACCTACCTCGGCAGCGGCAAGAGCATCCTCGCCGAATCCGGCGATCTCGTCCTCGGCAACATCGCCCTCGCGCCCATCACCCCCCAAAATCTCGCCCTTACATTCAACGGGTCCTCGAACACCACCGTCAACGGCTCCATCACCCAGAACCAGAACGGCACAGCCTCCATCGTGAAAACCGGCAGCGGCACGCTCACGCTCGCCGGCAACAACACCTACGCCGGCGCCACCACGGTGAACTCCGGCACGCTCCTCGTCACCGGCACCCTCGGCTCCACCCCCGTCACCATCGCCAGCGGAGCCGCCCTCGGCGGCGGCGGCTCGATCGGTGGAAACATCTCGTTCGCCGCCGGCGCGAACTTTGTTTTCAGCAATTCCACACTCAACCTCACCGGACCGGAGACCGTTCTTTCCTTCGGAAATTTCACCATCGCCAATCTCCTCGACCTCCCCTCCACGCCGGGAAACCAATCCTTCACGCTCATCGCCTCCAGCACCGGCTTGAACAATCTCGAGGCCTTCATCAGCACCGCGAACCTCGGCAATTTCGGAGCCGCAAACAACGCCACGATTTCCGGAAACCGCACCGCCTGGTTCGAAGGCACCTCCGCCGGAACCGGGCTTCTCTCGACCCTCCTCCTCAACATCGCCGACAGCTCCACGCCCCCCGCTCCGTCCGAACTTCTCTACTGGGTCGGCTCGAACGGCACCTCCTGGCTCGCCGCCGACAACTGGTCCGCCTCCGCGAACGCCACCCTCGGCAACGCCACCCTCGCCTCGAACGGCACGCAATCCGTGACCTTCGCCTCCACCGGAGCCAACGCCACCACCACCGCTTCATCAGATCTCAACGCCACCGCCACCATCACCGGCCTCGTTGTCACTACCCCGCAGCCGGTCTCGATCGGCGGCACGGGCATCCTCACCATCAGCGGCAACCTCGCCACCGCCATCGCGGTCGAATCCACCGCCGGCAATGTCAGCATCACCACCCCGCTCGTTCTTTCGGGAACCTCCAACACCATCTCGGTCAACGGCACCTCTCCGACCGTCACCATCGAAAGCCTCGGCGGCACGATCGGCCTCGTGAAAACCGGCAGTGGCTCGCTCACCCTCAACGGCACGAGCGCCTACACCGGCGGCACCACGATCTCCGGCGGCACGCTCGCGATTTCCTCGGGTTCCATCACGGGTGATATCACCAACAACGCCGCCCTCGCCTTCAATCAAACCGCCGACGGAACCTTCGCGGGTGACATCTCCGGCACCGGCTCGGTCGCCAAAAACGGCAGCGGCACGCTCACGCTCAACGGCTCGAACACCCACTCCGGCGCCACCACCGTCAATTCCGGCACCCTCGTAAGCAGCAACCTCCCGAACTCCACCCTCATCCTGCAAAACGGAGCCGCCTACAGTCCCGGCGCGGTCAACATCATCGACACCATCTCGGTCGTCGGCATCACCCTCAACGGCGGCGACCTTCTCTACAACCTCGGCAACGCCACCAATGATCGCATCAACGCCTCCGGCAACGCCACTCTCACCGGCCCCGTCGTGTTCGACTTCAGCAACCTCGGCTACGCCGCCGGGAACTTCACCGTTCTCACGGGTAATGGCGTTTCCAGCTTCAACCTCGCCAACCTCCACTACCACGCCGTCGGCAATTTCACCGTCTCCGGAAACTTTGTGATCAACGGCAACACCCTCGAATTCCAAACCCTGGCCCCCGTTGCGAACTACACTTGGACCGGTGGTGCAGGCAACGGCGATTGGACCGACGCCGCCAACTGGGTCACGCCGCCAGTCCCCAGCGCCACCGTCCACTTCGCTGGTGCCAACCAAACCGCCGTCGATACCATCGGGAACCAAACCGTCGGTGGCATCGTGTTCAACGCCGGAGCCGCCGCCTTCACGATCTCCAACAACACGATCACCCTCGCGGGGAATGTCGAAAACGATTCGGCCAATATCCAAACGATAAATTCCGACATCACCCTCGCGACAAACGCCCTCTTCGCCGCCGACTCCGGCGACCTCGCCTTCTGCAGCGCGATTGCCTTCGGCGCGAACGCCACATTCCTGACCGTCAACGGCGCGAACGCCACCGCCATCACCGGCAACATCACCGGCAACGGCGGACTCCTCAAGCGCGGCACCGGCAACCTCACTCTCTCGGGAGCCAATTCGTTCACCGGCCCCACCACGATCAACAACGGCAACCTCATCGTCCAAGGCGGCTCCGCCCTGCTCAACAGCGGCACCGTCACGCTCTCCTCGGCGAACGCCACCTTCACCATCGCCACCAGCGAAACCATCGGCTCCCTGCAGGGTGGGGGAACCACCGCGATCAATGCCGCCCAAACCCTCACCATCGCCGAAGTCGGCAACTCCACCTACAACGGCTCGATCACCGGCAGCGGCTCCCTCGCCAAAACCGCCACCGGCACGCTCACGCTCTTGGGAAACAATACCTACAACGATGGCACGACGATTTCCGCTGGCACGCTTAAGATCGGCAATGGCGGCTCGATTTCACATGCGAATGCAAATCTTAATATTGCATCACATGAAAGCGTTGATGAAACGGCTGTGCTTTTTATCGATGGTGGTAATCTATATAATTCAAACGCCACCTTAGGCGCTCCTTCTGGCTCTGGTTTGCGTGGTCGTGGTTTGGTGAATGTTACTGGCGGCACATGGACGAATAATGGTAGACTTTATATTGGCGCAAATAACGATGGAACAATTAATCTATACGCTGGAAATATTACAAATACTATCTCTTACCTTGGGATGGATGCCTATGGGTATGTAAATGTGTATGGTGGCACTTGGACTAACACTGATCGGTTAGTAGTGGGTTTCGGTGAGCTTAATCTTACAGGCGGGGTGATCATTGTGGGAGGTGGTGCCGGTAATGTAACTGTAGGATACGAACTAAGCGAATACGGTGGAATTGTAAACATCGGTAATGGAACCTCAGTGGGCGATCTTCAAGCTGCTAGAGTTTCTAGCGGGCAAGGCTCTGCAATCATTAATTTTAACTACAATGGCAACTTTTCCTTTAGCCCAATTCTAGAAGGTAGCCTTATAGTTAACAAGCTCGGCACAGGAACCACCACACTAGTGGGCAACAATACCTACACAGGTGGCACGACGATTTCCGCTGGCACGCTTGCCGGAAACTCAGCCAGCCTCCAAGGCAACATCAGTAACAACGCCACTTTGGTCTTCAATCAATCTAGCACTGGCACCTATAACGGCACGCTCACAGGCACCGGGAATTTCCAAAAAACCGGCAACGGAACACTCACTCTCACGGGCAATAATACCTACAGCGGCGGCACAACGATTTCGGCCGGAACGCTGGCAGGCACCACCGCCAGCCTGCAAGGCAACATCCTTAACAACGCTGCGTTGCTATTCAATCAAACCACCGATGGCACCTATGCCGGTGCGATCTCCGGCACAGGATCGCTGGCTAAAACCGGCGCGAGTGTTCTTACCCTATCGGGCAACAACACCTACAGCGGAACCACGGGCGTCAATGGCGGTGGCGTCCTTCTTGTCGCCGGTTCGCTCGGCTCCAGCGCCGTTACGATCAACAACCTCTCCTCGCTTGGCGGCAACGGCACCTTGGGCGGCAATCTGACCTTTGCCGCCGGCTCCAACCTGATCTATGACTCCGCCAGCTCGCTAACTGTCAATGGCGCGTCGATCTCCTTCGGCAACTTTTCGCTTTCGAACCTCTCCGGATTTAATGGCACCGCCGCCTCGGTTGGAAATTCCACCCTGCTCGGCGGCTCGGCCGTGGTGAACACCACTAACCTCCAAAACCTTGGCGTCGCCAATTCTCAGACCTTCAGCTCGAACGAGGTCTACTTCTACACCGGCACTGGTGGCAAAAACCTCAACCTCGCCGTTCTCTCCGCCATTTCCGACATCTACTGGGTCGGCAGCAACGGCGCGGATTGGTTCGCCACAAACAGCTGGTCGAACAACGCCAGCGCAACCACTGGAGATGTGACCTTCAATCCCACAGGCATCGACGACATTGTCTTCGCCTCCACCGGGGCGAATGCAAGCACGCTCGCCAACAACTATCTCAGCCAGAACGCCACTGTTCGAACTCTGATCGTTTCAACCCCGCAAACTGTCGGCGTTGGTGGCAGTCGAACCCTCCCACTCAATGGATCCGCCGGCACCGGCATGCACCTCACCTCCATAGCTGGCAATGTCACCTTCACCGTTCCGATTGTGGTTTCCGGTGGGTCGGACATCCAAATCGACGGTGGCACGCTCGAGGTCGCTTCTCTCAACGGCACCGCAGTCCATATCGGCACCGCCGTCGGAACCTCTTTTGCTTACAACGCCGGATCGAACCTCACTTTCGATGGAACAATCACCGGCGCAGGTTCCTTCGCCAAGCGCGGCAACGGCACCCTCACCCTCTCTGGTAACAACACCTACAGCGGCGGCACGACGATTTCTGCCGGCACGCTCGCTGGAACCGCTACTAGCTTGCAGGGCAACATCCTGAACAACGCGGCCCTGTCGTTCAACCAAGCCACTGATGGCACCTACGCCGGTGTTGTCTCCGGCACAGGATCGCTGGCCAAATTCGGCGCAGGCGTTCTCACGCTCTCTGGTAACAACACCTACAGCGGCGGCACGACGATTTCTGCCGGCACGCTCGCTGGAACCGCTACTAGCTTGCAGGGCAACATCCTGAACAACGCGGCCCTGTCGTTCAACCAAGCCACTGATGGCACCTATGCCGGTGTTGTCTCCGGCATAGGATCGCTGGCCAAAACCGGCGCAGGCATTCTCACGCTCTCTGGCAACAACACCCACACCGGCGGCACGACCCTTTCCGCTGGCACCACCCAAGCCCTCGCCGCCGATGCTCTCGGAAATGGCAACCTCTTCCTCGCCGGAGGATCGCTCGTCGTCGGCAGTGCCAACATGACCAACCTCGGTGTCACGGGAATCACCAATCTGGTTTGGTCCTCTGCAAACTCCACAATTTCCCTTGCCAACGGCGGCAACATCTCCGCCTCGGGCAACTTCACGAATGACGGAAACGCTGGCAACCGCACCTTCGACCTGGGATCTGGAAAATATCTCCAAGTTGGCAACAACACTCTCGTCAGCTTCGGTAACACCACCTTCAGCGCCTCGGATTTCCTCGCCAGTTTCTCGGCCAACCACTCCCACAACGGCTCGTTCCAAATCGTCGGAAACTCGCTTGTTTACAACCTCTCTAACGGCACCGCCTCCGGCAACATCATCGACAACTGGGCCGGCCCCGACACACCCACCTGGGTGGACTTCAGTGTTAACGGCGCGAATGGCACGGTCTACTCCGAGGTTCCAGTCGGCCGAACCGAAAACACCATCGCTGGCCTGATTTTCTCAAACAGCGGCAACCTCGTGATCCAGCAAAACACCACGCTTAATGTCGCCGGTGGCACCCTCAATGTCGTCAACGGCACCTCGCTCGTCACCGGCGGCACCCTTGCCACCCCCGGCAACTTCAACAAAACCGGCGCGGGCGAACTCGATGTCCAGAACGCCGTTGTGGTCGGCGGCACGGCATCGATCAATGCCGGCCTGCTCTCGGTCAATGGCCAGCTCAATGCCAACACCGTTGTCGTCAATCCCGGCGGCACCCTCGGCGGTAACGGCACCATCGTGGCCCCCGGAGGCATGACCATTGCCGGAACGCTCTCGCCCGGCAACTCGCCCGGCGTGATCTCCATCGTTTCGAACCCGGTTTGGACCTCCACCGCCACCACCCTGCTCGAAATCGCCAGCCCATCGAACTACGACCGCATCGTGGTCACCGGAACAGCCCGACTCGCCGGCACCCTCAACATCGTCAACTTCGGCGGCAACGACAGCCTCGCTTACGGCCAGCAGTATCCCTTCCTCACCGCGACCGGCGGAATCACCGGCGAATTCGACACCATTACCGCCCCG
>JBBAUQ010000090.1:0-6206 GCA_040398125.1 Solirubrobacterales bacterium
GCCAGGTTGACCGAGTCCTCGAACCCGATGAAGGCGAAGAAGGCGATACCGGCACCGCTCAGGATCGCCAAAGGCACCGTCTCACCGGCCTTGAAGTCGAGCGCCCTGCCGGGATCTCCCAGCCCCTGGGCCAGGGCGGCCAGGCCGATCACCACGACCAGCAGCAGCCCGCCGAGCTCGATCAAGGTGAGGACCAGGTTGAACCGCATGCTGTCCCTGATCCCGCGCAGGTTGATCAGGGTGATCACCAACAGGAAGACCAGGCCGGTCAGGACCACCGGCAGTGAGACGAAGGCCTGCAGGTAGTCACCGCCGAAGGCCCGGGCGATGGTCGCCGCCGATGCCAGGCCCGAGGCCATCACGGCGAAGGCGATGATGAAGGTGAGGAACGGCCGTTTGAAGGCCCGGTTGACGTAGAGCGCGGCACCGGCCGCACCGGGGTAGCGGGTGACCAGCTCGGTGTAGGAGAAGGCCGTCAGGAGGGCCAGGGTCAGGGCCAACAGGAAGGAGGCCCAGATCGCCCCACCGACCCGGCCGGCGACCTCACCGACCAGCGCGTAGATCCCGGCCCCGAGGATGTCTCCGATCACGAACAGGATCAGCATCGGGCGGGTGATCGCCCGTGTGAGTGCCGGCTCACCCCCCGGCTCGGGTTCGCTCGCCCCGACCCGGTCCACGTTCAGGAGGCCGGGCCCCGTTCGACCTGCTCGGTCAGTCTGTCCACCACCGACGGGTCGCGCAGGGTCGTCACGTCGCCCAGGTGCCGGCCGGCGGCGATGTCCCTCAGCAGTCGCCTCATGATCTTGCCCGAGCGGGTCTTGGGCAGGTCGTCGGCGTAGTAGACCTCCTTCGGCCGGGCCAGCTTGCCGATCTTGGTCGCGACGTGCTCGCGCAGGTGGGCCGTGAACTCGGGGCCCGGCTCGGTGCCCTCCCTCGGGGTGACGAAGGCGACCACGGCCTGCCCGGTGTGCTCGTCCTCGACCCCGATGACGGCGGCCTCGGCCACGCCGTCGTGGGAGACTACGGCCGACTCGATCTCCATGGTCGAGAGGCGGTGGCCCGAGACGTTGATCACGTCATCGGTCCGGCCGATGACCCAGAAATACCGGTCCTCGTCCCGGCGGGCAGCATCGCCGACCAGGTAGGTGGCCGGGCCGTAGGTACTCCAGTAGGTCTCGATGAATCGCTCCGGCTCCCCGAACAGAGTCCGGGCCATTCCGGGCCACGGCCGCGTGATCACCAGGTTGCCGGCGCCCTCTTCGATCACTTCGCCGTTGCGGTTGAAGATCTCGGCCTCGATCCCGGGCAGCGGGACCGTTGCCGAGCCGGGCTTGGTGGTGGTCAGGGCCGGCAGCGGGCTGATCATGATCCCGCCGGTCTCGGTCTGCCACCAGGTGTCGACGATCGGACACCGGTCACCGCCGATGTGTCGGCGGTACCAGAGCCAGGCTCGCGGATTGATCGGTTCACCGACCGACCCCAACAGCCTGAGTGAGGAGAGGTCGTGGGAGTCGGGCAGCTCGTCGCCCCACTTCATGAAGGTCCGGATCGCCGTCGGGGCCGTGTAGAGGATCGTCGCCCCGTAGCGCTCGACTATCTCCCACCAGCGATCCCTCTCGGGGTAGTCCGGCGCCCCCTCGTACATGATCGAGGTCGCGGCGTTGGCCAGTGGCCCGTAGACGATGTAGGTGTGGCCGGTGACCCAGCCGATGTCGGCCGCGCACCAGTAGACGTCATCGGACTTGAGGTCGAAGACCATCCGGTGGGTGGCCATCGCCTGGGTCAGGTAACCGGCCGTGGTGTGGAGGATCCCCTTCGGCTTGGCCGTCGAGCCCGAGGTGTAGAGGATGAAGAGCGGATCCTCGGAATCCATCGGCTCGGGCGGGCAGACGGGGTCGGCGGCCGCCACGGCCGTGACCCAGTCGCGGTCACGCCCCTCCTTCATCGGCGGCTCGGTACCACACCGGTCACAGACCACCACGTGCTCGATCGTAGGCAGTGACTCGAGGGCCTCCTCGAGCGACGCCTTCATCGGGACCGGCTGGCCCCGGCGGAGCGTGGCGTCGGCGGTGACCAGCAGTTTGGCCCCCGAGACCTCCATCCGGTCGCGCAGCGAATCGACCGAGAAACCACCGAAAACGACGTTGTGGATGGCCCCGATCCTGGTCGTGGCGAGCATCGCGACGACCGTCTCGGGCACCATCGGCATGAAGATCCCGACCACGTCGCCCTTGCCGACCCCGAGGGACCTCAACACGTTGGCGAAGCGGCAGGTCTGCTCGAGCAGCCACTCGTAGGTGATCTCGCGTCGTCCGGCCACCGGGTCGGCGTCGGCATCCTCGGCTTCCCAATGGAAGGCCACCCGTTCGCCGAGCCCGGCCTCGACGTGGCGGTCGAGACAGTTGTGGCTGACGTTCAGGCGGCCGCCTCCGAACCACCTGGCATGGGGCGGGTCGCTCCAGTCGAGCACCTGGTCGAACGGCTCGAACCAGTCGAGCTTCCCGGCCCACTCGGCCCACCAGCCCTCGGGGTCGGCGGCCGCCCTCTCGTAGATCGAGGGATCGTTCCACTCCGAGAGCGCGACGAACTCGGCTGGGGGCGGGAAGGTCTCCTCCGTCTCCAGCAGTACGTCTATCTCGGATTCATGCTCTGCCAACGCTCGGTCCTCCTCGGACTCCGGCAGTGATTTCCGGGGATCGTACGGGCCCGGTGAAAGAGCTGCCCTTCTCGATTAGGATTCCCCAATGGAACCGGAGTCGGGCAAGGTCGTCAAGTCGGATGAGGAGTGGCGGGAGCAACTCCCGCCCGAAACCTTCGAGGTGACCCGACGGGGCGGCACCGAGCGTCCCTTCACCGGTCCACACCTCGATCAGCACGATGACGGCACCTATACCTGCGTCTGCTGCGGGGCCGAGCTGTTTGATTCCGGGACGAAGTTCGATTCCGGCACCGGCTGGCCGAGTTTCTTCGAGGCCATCTCACCGGAACGAGTCGAGCTCAGGGAAGACGCCAGCCACGGGATGGTTCGCACCGAGGTGCTCTGCGCCTCCTGCGGAGCCCACCTGGGACACGTCTTCGATGACGGCCCCCGGCCGACGGGCAAGCGCTACTGCATGAACGGCTGCGCCCTCGGCTTCGAGGGCTCTTCCTAGGGCTGGCTCAGCCCGGCCCGATCGTCGCCGGGGCCCCGAACTCGGTCAGGACCGGCGGGACCTGGACCGAGCCGTCTGCCTGCTGGTGGTTCTCCATGATCGCGATGATCGTCCTGCCGACGGCGATCGCCGTCCCGTTCAGGGTGTTGAGGAACTCGGGCTGGGCGTCCGGCCCGGGTCGGTAGCGGCAGCCCAGGCGCCTCGCCTGGAAGTCAGTGGTGTTGGAGCAGGAGGTCAGTTCCCGGTAGCGCTCCTGGCTCGGGACCCAGGCCTCACAGTCGAACTTGCGGGCCGCCGGTGCGCCGAGGTCACCGGCGGCGATGTCGACCACCCGGTAGGGCAGTCCCAGCTCCTCCAGCAGCGATTCCTCGATCGCGAGTATCCGCTCGTGTTCCGAGGCGGCCTCGGACGGCTCGACGAAACAGAACATCTCGACCTTGTCGAACTGGTGCACCCGGAAGATCCCCCGGGTGTCCCGACCGGCCGCCCCGGCCTCCCGCCTGAAACAGGGTGAGAACCCGGCCATCCTGATCGGCAGTTGGTCTGCCTCGACGATCGTGTCGGCCAGCATCGAGGCCAGGGGTACCTCCGAGGTCCCGGTCAGGAACAGGCCGTCCTTCTCGATCTCATATATCTGGTCCCTGTCACCCGGCAGGAAGCCCGTGCCGAAGAGTGCTTCCTCGCGGACCAGCACCGGCGGGATGACCGGCTTGAAGCCCTCGGTCCCGAGCCGTTCCATCGCCCACCTGACCAGGGCCAGCTCGAGGATGACCAGATCTCCGGTCAGGTATGCGAACCTCGCCCCGGATGTCTGTGCGGCGGCCTCCATCTCGATCAGTCCGTCAGGCTCGGCGAGCTCGATGTGGTCTCGTACCTCGAAGCCGAACTCGGGCTTCTCGCCGACCTCCCGGATCGTCACGGCGTCCTCCTCGGTGAAGCCATCCGGACAGGCCGGATCCGGGAGGTTGGGCAGGTCGACCGCGATCTCCTCCATGGCCGCCTCGGCCTCGGCCAGCTCACCTTCGAGCTTCTCCATCTCGGCCTTCATCTCCCTGACCTGCTCGACCGCCTCGGGCGCCTCCCGGCCGGCCTTCTTCGCCTCGCCGACCTCGGCCGAGACCCGCTTCCTCTCACCCCTCAGGCCTTCGAGTTCCGGGAGGATCTCGCGGCGCCTGCGGTCCACCTCGAGCAGCTCGTCGACCCGCTCGCCGGCGCCCCTGCGGACAAGGGCGGCCCTGACGCCGTCCGGGTCCTCGCGGATCAGCTTCAGGTCGAGCACGGCCTAGTGACCCGCGCTACTTCTTGGACGCGTTGCTGCCCGCGTACTTGGCGACGAAGCGCGCCACCTGCCGCGCCTCCTTGCCGACCACGATGTTCTGCGGCATGATCGCCCCGGAGTAGCCACCGTTCTGGATTGCGTACAGCGCGCTCTGGTAGGTCTCGGGCCGGTCGTTCAGGTTGGGCCCCTGCACGCGCTGGCCACGGTTGCCGGTGCCGGCAGCACCGGCAGCATCGAGCGTGTGGCAGCCGGCACAGTTGGCCGCGAAGAGCTGGGCGCCCCGGTAGTCGGGGTCCTCCTCGGAGACCGAGATCCCGTTCTCGCCGAAACCGCAGGCCCCGAGCAGGAGGGCCGAGGAAGCCAGGAGGATTGTCGTTGCCATGAGACGCACAGCGGGGGCATCATATTGTTTAGACCGGAAAATGTCCCCGCCAGATCCCAAGGATTTCCGACAGGCCGCTTCCCTGATGCCCTCCGGCGTGACAGTGATCGCCGCCCTCGGCCAGGAAGGACCTGTCGGAGCGACCGCTTCGGCAGTCTGTTCGCTCTCGCTCGAGCCGCTGATGATGCTCGCCTGCCTGGATCGTGGCTCACGAACCCTGAGGGCGGTGCAGGCCGCCGACCGGTTCTCGATCAACGTCCTCTCCGAGGATCAGCGCGGGGCGGCCGAGGTCTTTGCCACCAAGGTCGAGCAGGCCAGCAAGTGGGAGTCGGTCGAGTGGCTGGAGGGTCACCAGACCCCGTTGATCGAGGGGTCGCTAGCCCGGATCGTCTGCAGCCTGCGGGACGTGATCGCCGCCGGCGACCACTCGATCATCACCGGTGATGTGGTCGAGGTCATGGCCGACGCCGAGCCGGCCGAGCCCCTGGTCTACCACGGCGGTATCTACCGCCGACTCGATTCCTGAACGTTCCTGTCGGGCGCCCTCTTCAGGCCTGGAGGGCCTAGAACATGCCGGCGGTGGTATCCACCGCCCGCCAGACGAGGAACGCGACCACGAAGAGTGAGACGGCCATGACCCCGGTCTCGCGCCGGAAGATGGCCATCGCCAGGGCCTCCTGCTCCTCCGGGGACATCCGGTGGACGTCCCGCTCCCCGACCTCGTGGCTGGCGGCCGCACCCCGGGTGGCCTCGGCCAGCAGGGAAGCGATCACCGGCAGGGCGACGTAGAGGTAGTGGAGGCCGTCTTCGGCCCGGGATCCGGTGGCGTACAGGATCCCCTCGTAGACCACGAATACGAGGGTGATCAGCTGGGCCGAGCGCAGCAGGTACCAGAAGGTGACCGAGGGCCGGTCGGCCAGCCACGAGATGCCGCCGACCACCGCACCGCCGAGGCTCACGGCGATCGTCACCACGCCAAGGACGAAGTAGGCCTCAGGCATCGCGGGAGCGCTCCCGGTGCGCGGTCACAGCCGCTTTCTTATGCGAAAAATCACTATGTATCAACTTGCTACAAAGTAGGTGTCGGTGTCTGTATAAACAGGGGGTCAATCTGCTTTCCGAAAACCTTCGTCCACGGAGGCAACACTGCTACATCAGTATCTCCCAGTATTAGTTTTCGGCCTGTTGGGGGTGACCGTTGCCGCCGCCTTCGCAACCCTCAACCACGTCCTCGGACCCCGCCTGCGCAGCTCACCGTCGGCCAGTGCCGGAAGCCGCCAGGCCGACCCCTACGAGTGCGGCCTCCCGTCCGAGGTCTCCAAGACCTTCAGGTTCGGCGTCAGCTTCTACCTCGTGGCGATGCTCTTCATCCTGTTCGACATCGAGGTCGTCT